>JACQAP010000034.1 GCA_016194905.1 Betaproteobacteria bacterium | reverse complement strand
CGGGAAACTGCGTCTCAAGCTGCTTGATCGTCATTTGATGTATTTGCAAGTGCTTTTTGGCTTTGGGCATGGTTCACTCCTATCAACGTGGAGCCACTATGCGCCCTAGAAATGAATTAGTCAAGTACTGCGTAATCGCCCTAACTAAAGGTGTGAGCCAAGCACCCTCTCCGCCTGAGGGGGAGAGGTTTTGCCGACACGGCGTTGACGGAGTCATCCGGGGCGGGAGGCGAAACGAATGCGCTGCCCGCAAACGGGTAACTTCGTTACTAACGTGTCCGCGCATTGGGGGTGAGGTGGACGGTGATCTTGCAAAACTGATGGCGAACTTTCCCCGAGCGGGGAAAGTGGAATGGATCGGCATCCGCGCGGAGCGCCGTGCGCCGCTGGTGGCGTTGGCACAGGTCGAGGCGATCGCCGGTTACGGTCTGGCGGGAGATCACTACGCATCGAATAATAACGGCAAGCGTCAGGTCACGCTGATCCAGGCGGAGCACCTCGAAGCGGTGGCGAAGATCCTCGGCAAATCTGAAGTACGCGCCGACGGGCTGCGCCGCAACCTGCTGGTATCCGGCATCAATCTTTACGCCCTGCGCGACCGCAAATTCCGCATCGGCGCGATCCTGCTCGAAGGAAGCGGACCCTGCGATCCCTGTTCGCGGATGGAAGAAGTTCTCGGCATCGGTGGCTACAACGCGATGCGCGGACATGGCGGCATCACCGCGCGCATTCTGGAAGGAGGCGTATTCAGAGTCGGAGAATCGCTCCAGGCGCTTTAGTGTTCGGGAGCGGTGCTGTGTTGAGAATGAGCTTTTACCCTGGCCCCTGGTCCCCGCGGCACGCTAGCGCTGCTCCAGCGATTCCAGGGGCACGGTTTCCCAGTCGAATTCCTCGCCCATTGGCTTGATGCCGGCTGTCTGCCGCGCTTTGACGATCGAAAAATAAAAATCCCGCTGCGCGCGATCGCGAAGCGGGATTGGCCGGGCACGACGGGCTGCCTTAATTAATTATTGATTCCCAGGATCTCCATGGCTTTGCCCAGGGTTTCGATCGATTCTTTGTGCTTGCCGGCCTTGTGCAGTGCTTCGCCTTCTGCACGAAGTTTCTTGACGTCGGCGAGTTTCTCGGCCGAAATATTCGGCTTCTTCGCCAGAGCTTCATCGATCTTCTTCATGTCCAGGGGACAATGGTTGGCAAAGGCGCTGCCGGCGATGGCAAACATCGCAGCGACAACCAGCGTGCGTAGTTTCATGCTCCTCTCCTTTTCTGTTGGACGGTTTCCCGTCGCATCCGGAAAAACGGCGGCGTCGGGACGCCGTTCCTGATGCGGAAAAAATTGTATACCTCGTCGGGGTTAAAATAACCTACTTTCTGAAACTTGCTGCGCGTTCCGTGTCTCAATCAGGCAACGTCAAATATTCGCAATACAGCCGCGACTGGCTCGCGGAGCGTCTGGGTGGCCATGATAGTCCGCGGGAAGATACGAATTTCCCACTCTACGTCCATCCGCCTGAGCACAAGCCGGTGCCCGCCGCCGTGCTGGTGCCGATAGTCAATCAGCCCGGGGGCCTGACGCTGATGTTTACCCAGCGCACTGCGCATCTGTACGACCATGCCGGCCAGATCAGCTTTCCCGGCGGACGGGTCGACGAAGGCGATGCCGATCGCATTGCCACGGCGTTGAGGGAGGCGGAGGAGGAAACCGGTTTGAGCCGGTCGCGGGTTGAAATCATCGGCCGGCTTCCCGAATACGACATCCCCTCGGGGTTTCGCGTGACACCGGTGGTCGGCTGGGTGGAGCCTCCGTTCGAACTGAAGCCCGATCCTTTCGAAGTGGCCGATGTCTTCGAGGTGCCCCTCGGGTTTTTTCTCGACCCCGCCAACCATCGGCGCCACAGCGACGTGCGCAATGGACGCACGCGCTATTACTATTCGATGCCGTATGGCGGGCGCAACATCTGGGGAGCCACGGCGGGCATGTTGTACAGCCTTTACCAGATACTGTCCGCGGGTCCCGGGCGATGAGCAAGGAAAAGACGCCGGTAACGGCTGCGGTACGCGAACTGCGCGCCAACAAGGTCGAGTTCACCGATCACCTTTACGATTACGAAGAAAAGGGAGGTACGGCGGTATCGGCCCGCGAACTCGGCGTGCCCGAGCACACCGTGGTGAAGACGCTGGTCATGGAGGACGACGACAGGAACCCACTCGTCGTGCTGATGCATGGCGACTTGAAGGTTTCCACCAGGGAACTGGCGAGAATTATCGGCGTCAAGACCATCGCCCCTTGCAATCCCGATGCGGCAAACCGACATTCCGGTTACGTGGTCGGCGGCACCTCGCCTTTCGGTACGCGCAAGAGAATGCCGGTCTATATGGAAGAAACCATACTGGAGTTGCCGAAGATCTACATCAATGGCGGCAAGCGCGGCTACCTGGTCGGCATCGCGCCACGGGAAGTTGTTCGCATGCTCGCGCCGAAGATGGTCAAGGTGGGAATTAAAGAAACGTGACGGCGTGACGAGGCAAGGTCAAAGCCGTAAGAAACGGGGATTGGGCAAGCATTTCTTTCTTAGCAATGAACACTTTCGTTTTCCTCTTGCATACATCGCGTCGTCACGACCGTCACGCCGTCACGGAATTCAAATGATCGAACTCACCGCCCTTCTCATCTTCCTCGCCGGCGGCTGGTTCTGGCTGGACAGCCTGCGCGCGCGCGATGCCGCGCTCGACGGAGCACGCAGGGCCTGCGAAGCCGAAGGTGTGCAACTGCTCGACTGGACGGTTGCCATGAAGCGAATCCGGCTCGGACGCGACGACGAGGGCCGCAGAGGGTTCCAGCGCACTTACGAATTCGAGTTCAGCGATACCGGTAACAACCGCATCGAAGGTTCCATAACCGTGATTGGCCGGCAGTTGCTGGCACTCAACCTGCCGGTCATTGCAGCTCCACCGTCCAACGTCATCCGGTTGCACTAATGGACTTCGGGAGCATGTCCGCGCGCCTTGCAGCCTGAGTTTTGACAGCAGTCTCAAGTCCTTCCCGCAGGCATTGCTGGCTCTGCGAAAAGCCTTGTGGCATCATGACTTTAACAACGAGCGGCAGGGAGGGGTATGAGCAACGAACAACACGCGCAGGAAATCGCCATGCTGCGCGCGGAAATTGAAATGCTGATGAGCGAACGGCAGGCACTTCTGCGCGCCACCGGCGCCGCCGCGGTATTTGTCGCCAATCTCGACAGTGAATCGTTGCCGGAAGATACGTACGCGGTCGCCGATATTCTCGCCCACGCGCTGAATGACCTTTCCGAAGACACGTTGCGCGATGCGCTCGAACTGGTCCAGCCAGCCATTGAATCGGCCCGCGCAGAACAGAAAGAGCAATAACGACGGCAACCGGTCCGGCTTAATCGGGCGGGCCCCATGTTGGACAATCAAAATTCGTCCCCAGCCAAGGTTGGTCTGATCCTGACGGGGGGCGGCGCACGCGCCGCCTATCAGGTCGGTTTCCTGCGCGCCGTATCCCATATGTTGCCGCGCGGAGCCCCCAATCCGTTTTCGATAATTTGCGGCACGTCAGCCGGTGCCGTGAACGCTGCGGCGCTCGCATCCAACGCAACCGATTTTCACCGCGCCGTTCGCCAGATGCTGCTGATCTGGAAATACTTCCACGTCGACCAGGTGTACCGGTCCGACGTGCTGGGTGTGTTCGGCACCGGTATGCGCTGGTTCCTGGCGATGCTGATGGGCGGCCTAGGCAAGAACAATCCCAGTTCCCTGCTGGACAACACGCCGCTCTCGCAACTGCTGCGGGAGCGCCTGGACCTTGGCGGCATTCGTCGCAGCATCGATGCCGGCGCGCTCTATGCGTTGTCGATCACGGTATCCGGTTACGCTTCGGGACAATCGGTGAGTTTCTTCCAGAGCGTGCCGGGACTGGCCGGTTGGCAGCGGGCGCGGCGGATCGGCGTTCCGGAAATCATCGACTTCGAACATCTGCTGGCGTCCAGCGCGCTGCCCTTCATTTTTCCCGCGGTGCCGCTGCGGCGCGAATTCTTCGGCGACGGCAGCATGCGCCAGATTGCGCCGATCAGTCCCGCGCTGCATCTGGGTGCGGATCGCGTAGTCGTCATCGGTGTCGGGCGCCAGATGCAGAACTCGCCGCAGCGAGTGAAGATGAGCAGTTATCCGTCACTTGCGCAGATAGCAGGGCACGCGCTGAACAGTATTTTTCTCGACAGCCTGGAAGTCGACATCGAACGTCTGCAGCGCATCAACAAAACCATCAGACTGATTCCCCGCGAAGAGCGCGACAAACACAACATGCAGTTGCGCGAAGTTGATGTTCTGGTGATCTCTCCGAGCGAGGAAATCGATCGCATTGCGGCGCACTATTCACACGAGCTGCCGCGCTCGATCCGTTTTCTGTTGCGCGGACTCGGTGCGGCACGCACCGGTGGCGCGACACTGACGAGTTATCTGTTGTTCGAACCGGCCTATTGTCGTGCGCTGATTGCGCTGGGCTACAAGGACACGATGGCGAGGCGGGAGGAAGTCATGAAATTCATCGGTACCCCCTCTCCCCTCGCGGGACAAGGGAACACTTGAAGCCGAGCAGAGGGCTAGGGAGAGGGGGACTCAGGTCTTTACATCCATTCCCAGTATTTCGTTCGCCTTGATCACCGCGTCCGCGATTTCCTCTGTCGTCACGCGTTTGGTCATCGCGCGATTGCGGATAAGATCGTAGGCTTCCTCCTCCGAGATATGCCGCGATGTCATCAGGATCGCCTTGGCCTTGGCGATCTTGCGCTGCGCGGTCAATCTTTGCTCCAGACGCACCACGTATTTCTCCCGGGTGCGAGACTTCTCCGCCTGGCTGACCGCAACGGCAATTGCAGTCAGCAGTCCTGATGATTTCACCGGTGAGCCGATCACGCTGAACGCATTCAGTTGCAGCACCGCCTCGACGATGACCGGATTCTCGTAAGTCACGACCGGGATCACCGGCAGGGAGCCATCGCGCCGCAGCCATGGCAGGCCCATCGACAGCACTTCCGGGCGCATCGCGAAGAACACCAGATCTGCTTCCTCCGGCAGCTTCTCGAGCGGCGGCCAGAATGCCTTGACCTGACAGCCGATGCGGCCGAGCTGACCGATCAGCTCCTGGCCGTCCTGATCTTCCGGATGGAAGACCACGACGCGGAGCGATCGCAACTCGCGCAACAGCCGTGAGGTCCCGCCGCTTTTCATCGCATGGACCTAGCGCGAGTTGACCTGCACCCGCGCCGACCAGTCCTGCAGGGTGTGGGACACGAGATAGGGATCGGGGCGCACCCAATGGCGGCCTTCTTCGATGATGTCGAACTGGCCGTTCGCGTTGATCCTGCCGATGCGCGGACGCAGGTAGGTGTGATGGTTGTGTTCGTCGATGCGAACCTTGCCCTGCGGCGCGGCGAATTCCGATCCGGGCAGCACGCGCAACAAATCCGGTACGCTGTCGCAGTTCATGCGTCGCATTGCGCTTGCCAGCAGATGCGTCTGGAAGTAAGCCGCCTCCCAGCACTGGTTGGTAACGATGTCGTCCCCGAAGCGGGCCTTGCAACGGGCCACGCACTGGCGGTTCTCGTCGGTGGTGATCGACTGGAAGTAAGGGGCGGAAGTGATGTGGCCCTCGGCGATGTCCGCGCCCATCTGCTTGATTTCCGCTTCGCAGGTCGTCAGGCTCGCGATCGGCATGTCCGCCGGATCGAGCTTGAGCTGGGCGTAAGCGCGATGCAGCAGCGCAGTGCCGTCGCCGACGACGGTGGAGAAAATGAAATCCGGTCCCGCCTGCTTGATCTTCTTCGCGAGCGCCAGGTAGTCCTCCCACGGCGCATCCAGCGGCAGATAGGTTTCTCCGACTTTCTCCCCGCCGCGCTCCAGGATCAGGTCGCTCATGATGCGATTGGATTCGTACGGGTAGATATAGTCGGAACCGACCATGAATACGCGCGAACCGAATTCGCGCAGCATGAATTCCGCGAGCTGCACGCTGTTCTGATTCGGTGCCGCGCCGGTGTAGATGACGTTGCGCGAATATTCGAACCCTTCGTAGAGGGTTGGGTACATCAGCAGTGCATTCCATCGCTCCACCACCGGGATCACGGCCTTGCGCGTGCTCGACATGTAGCAGCCGAGGATGACATGGACGCGATCCTCGAGAATCAGCTTCTCGGCAAGCGCGGCGAACCTTGCCGGCCGTGACTCCGGATCGTAACTGACCGCCTGCAATTCGCGTCCGTTGATGCCGCCGGCGTCGTTTATCTCCTGGATTGCCAGTAGCGTGCCCATGCGCTCGGATTTTTCGATCACCGAGGTGACCCCGGTCTCCGAGAACAGAACGCCAATGCGAATCGGCTCGTTGGATTTGGCTTTCATCATCTGTGTCGTGAATTTTCCAGCGGGGTCTTGCGACCCGCGCGCGTTGTTCGGGTTGTCGGAACGATGAGCACGCCGGTGCGGCCCGGCTGAATGCGGACTAGCGGCGCATCTTTGCGCTGGGGGGCACGGACGGCAATGCACCGTGCACGATGAAAGCCAAATGTCCGGAACGGGACGCCGTGTCGGACGCGACACGCCGATGCCTCCTTGCATCGGTCCGGTATTCGTAGAACTCCATATCCTGGCGGACGATCTTGCGTACGATCGCTTTGTTTGCCGGCTTTAATATCGAGCAAATCCCGGACCCGCTCGACAGGTGATGCGCGCGCTCCACCGCCAATCAGCGCGCACAGTGATTCTGCATCGATTCTGCCTCAGCAGGCTAAATATAGCGCAGTCACTGTATCATGGCCCGAGTTATTCCAAGTTGGTGCCATTGCGCCGCAATATGCACCGGATACGTGCGAAGTCCTGGGTGGATCTGATAGGCCTGCGGCGCAGCAACGACGCGCGCGATGCCTCGGACGGAACCGCGGGGCCTGCCGTGAATGCCTTTCGATTCAGACTTGTTCCGCCGATTTTTCGCAGGGTTGTTGAGGTCGGAATAATTTTGGTTGCAGGATTGGCCCTGATTTTGCAATATGGTCATCGGGTTTCTCGACCGGGTTTTCCCGATCACTGAGAAATTCATAAAGACAACATAGCCCGACCGCGACAAGGACGTCGCGGTCGGGCCAGGCATAGAAGCCCACAGGACGGATTGCATCCGCCCTGTGGGTTTTTTTTCGCCGTCGCCGAACGGCTGCACACCTCAAGGGGAAAGGGAAGACATGAAGTTCAGCAGAAGACAGTTCATCAAGAGCGCAGCAGCAGTGACGACCGTCGCGGCATTGCCCGGTGCGCCGTTCATCCGTTCAGCGGCCGCGGCAGACACGATCAAGGTCGGCATCCTGCATTCGCTGACCGGCACCATCGCCATCGCCGAGGCCTCGGTGGTGGATGCGGAAAAGCTCGCGATCGAGGAGATCAATGCAGCCGGCGGCGTGATGGGCAAGAAACTGGAGGTCGTCGTCGAAGACGGCGCCAGCGACTGGCCGACTTTTGCGGAGAAGGCGCGCAAGCTCCTGGAGAAAGACCAGGTGGCGGCAATCTTCGGTTGCTACACCTCGGCTTCGCGCAAAGCCGTGTTGCCGGTGATGGAGCGCTACAAGGGCCTGCTCTACTACCCGACTTATTACGAAGGTCTCGAGATGTCTCCGAACATCATGTACACCGCGCAGGAAGGCACGCAGTCCGCCATCGCCTCGCTTGACTGGCTGTACAAGAACAAAGGCAAGAGCTTCTATCTGATCGGCTCCGACTATATCTGGCCGCGCACCATGAACAAGCTCGCCAATCTGCACCTGAAGAAGATCGGTGCGACGGTGGCCGGCGAAAGCTACTACCCGCTCGGTTCCATCGAGTTTGCTTCCGAAATCAACAAGATCAAGGCGGCAAAACCGGATGTGATCTGGAGCACGGTGGTGGGGGGATCCAACGTCGCGTTCTACAAGCAACTGAACGCCGCCGGCATCACCGGCAAGACCCAGGCTCTGTGTGCCATGGCGGTATCGGAGGAAGAAGCGTCCGGCGTCGGCGCCGAAAACCTCGAAGGCTTCATGTCGTGCATGGGCTATTTCCAGAGCGTGAAGAATGCGGCGAACGACAAGTTCGTCAAGGCGTTCAAGGCCAAGTACGGCGCCAACCGCGTCGTCGGCGACACCATGGAATGTGGCTACATTTCGGTATATTTGTGGAAGCTCGCGGTCGAGAAGGCGGGCAGCATCGATGTGCCGAAGGTGGTCGCGGCCTCGTCCGACCTGGCGCTGGATGCTCCGGAAGGCAAGATCAAATTCCACAAGGCCAATCACCACCTGTGGAAGCATGCCCGCATCGGCACGTTCAGGAAGGATGGTCAGATCGACATGATTTACGAGTCGCCGTTGATCGAGCCGAACCCGTTCGCCAAGATCTGATCAGAGCCAGGATCTGATCGCGTAAGACGGTCTGCGCCATCTTCCTTCCGCACCCGGCGGCGAAACGCCGGGCGCGGAGCAGAGGACGGATTCTCGGTTACTTTCGAAAGGGAGTCGGGTCCCGGATGACCTTCGATATTTTTCTGATGCAGGCTTTCAATGGTCTGAGCCTGTCCACCATCCTGGTGTTGATGGCGCTCGGCCTGGCCATCGTGTTCGGCCTGATGGGCGTGATCAACATGGCCCACGGCGAGCTCATGGCGATGGGCGCGTACACGACGTACGCGACCGCGCTGCTGTTCGAGAAATTCATGCCGGGCCTGAAGGACATCTACTTTCTGATCGGCATCGTGGCTGCGTTCGCCGTGACCTTCGTATTCGGCTTCGCGCTCGAGCGAGGCGTGATCCGCTTTCTGTACAAGAGGCCGCTGGACACCATGCTGGCGACCTGGGGCCTGAGCCTCATTCTGCAGCAGGTGTTTCGCCACGTGTTCGGTCCCAAGGAAGTCGGCGTCCCGACGGTGAGCTGGCTGCAGGGCGGGTGGGCGCCAGCCGCGATTCCCGGCGCGTCGTTTCCCCTGAGCCGCATTTTCATCATCGCGCTGGCGCTGCTGGTTTCGTTCGGCGTGTACCTGTTGCTGTTCCGCACACGCTGGGGCCTGCGTATCCGTGCGGTAACCCAGAATCGCGCCATGGCCGGCGCCGCCGGCATCAATACCGAACGGGTCGACGCACTGACGTTCGCGCTCGGCTGCGGCCTGGCTGGCATCGCGGGCAGTTCGTTCACCATGCTCGCTTCGACAGGACCGGTGACGGGGCAGCAGTATGTCGTCGACACGTTCATCGTCGTCGTGTTCGGCGGCGTCGAGAGCCTGCTCGGCACGCTGTTGTCCGCGACGATCATCGGCGAGCTGCAATCCACTTTTGAATTCCTGATGACCGGCTCGATGGCCAAGGCCTCGATCCTGCTGCTGGTGATCGTCGCGCTGTATTTCCGTCCGAACGGGCTGTTTGCGTCGAAAGTGAGGAGATAGTGGGTAACGGAGTCGGCGCAGTGAACGGTGCGGGTGCGCGGAGCGGAGTTGCTCGTCGCACGCCGGTGCAATGGCTGCGGCTGCTGGGCCTGCCGATTCTCGGCTTGCTGCTGGTCCTGATGCCGCTCGTGTTATCCGAATTCCGCCTGAACCTGCTGGCGAAATACCTGTGCTTCGCTTTCCCCGCGATCGGCATCGTGCTGATCTGGGGTTACGGGGGCATTCTGAGCCTCGGCCAGGGCATCTTCTTCGGTCTGGGCAGTTACATGATGGCGATGTACCTGAAGCTGGAGTCGACCACCAGCGACAGTTCGGCTCAGGCACTGTCCGAATTTTTCGGCTCCAGCCTGCCGGACTTCATGGTCTGGAACAGCGTCGATGCGCTGCCATGGTGGTGGGAGCCGTTCCATTATTTCTGGTTCACGTTGCCGGCCATGATCATCCTGCCGGCGTTCATCGCCTTCGTACTGGCCTATCTCAATTTCCGCAAGCGCGTCGGCGGTGTCTATTTCTCGATCATCACCCTTGCGCTCGCGGCGATCATGTCCATCGTCATCATCGGCCGGCAGGGCGTGACCGGCGGCGTCAACGGCATTACCGACTTCAAGACCTTCTTCGGCATCAGCTTCGAAGCTCAAGGCGTGCGTACCGGCTTGTACTTCGTCACGGTCGCGCTGCTGCTGGTTGCGCTGGTCGTCGGACGCTTCATCATCGGCAGCCGGCTTGGCAAGATCCTGGTTGCGATCCGCGACCGCGAAGACCGCGTGCGGTTTTCCGGGTACGACCCGGCGATGTTCAAGGGATTCATCTTTGCCGTCGCCGCGGTGCTGTCTTCCGTCGGCGGCGCGCTGTTCACCCTCCAGATCGGACTGGCGTCGCCTTCGCTGGTCGGCATCGTGCCTTCGATCGAAATGGTGATCTATGCCGCGGTCGGTGGACGCCTGTCGCTGATCGGTGCGGTCTACGGCGCGATCCTGGTGGGTGCGGGCAAGACCTTCTTCTCGGAGAATTTCGTCGAGTACTGGCTGTATTTCATCGGCGGATTGTTCATGCTCGTCGTCATCTTCCTGCCCGAAGGCCTGGCGAGTCTGCTGGACAAGTTGACGGGCAATAAGAACGCACGCGCCGGAGCGCCGGAGTGAGCGTGCTCATCCTCTCCGTCGAGGACCTCACCGTTTCTTTCGATGGCTTCAAAGCCGTCGACGGCCTGAACTTCTATGTCGAGGAAGAGGAGTTGCGTGTCGTCATCGGCCCCAACGGAGCGGGCAAGACCACGCTGCTGGACATGATCTGCGGCAAGACCAAACCGAGCGGCGGTTCCATCCGCTTCAAGAATCGCCAGCTCACCAGCATGATCGAATATCAGATCACCCGCGCCGGTGTGGGACGCAAATTCCAGAATCCTTCCGTCTACGAAGACCTCACGGTGCTCGAGAACCTGGAGATCTCGTACCCAAAAAAGCGCAACGTGTTCGGCTCGCTGTTCTTCCGGCGCGCACCCGAGATCGTGGAAAAGATCGAAAGCGTTGCGCGTCAGATCTACCTGGACGAGCAGCTCGGCACCAAGGCCGGCCTGCTTTCGCACGGCCAGAAGCAGTGGCTCGAGATCGGCATGCTGCTGATGCAGGACCCGGAGTTGATGCTGCTCGACGAGCCGGTCGCCGGCATGAGCGCGCGCGAACGCGAGCGGACCGCGGAACTGCTCAAGCGCATTGCCAAAGGCCGCTCGATGGTCGTCATCGAGCATGACATGGCCTTCGTCAAGTTGATCGCGCAGAAAGTCACCGTGCTGCATCAGGGCAGGAAGCTCGCCGAGGGCACGATGGAACAGGTGCAGAACGACGAACGCGTAATCGACGTGTATCTGGGCCATTAGGCCCAGGGACTAGGGGATAGGGGCTGGGGATCCAAAGCAATGTTTGAAGTACAGAATCTGAACGTCTACTACGGCGACAGCCATGTGATCCGCAATGTCGGTTTCGCGCTCGGCGAGCGCGAAACCCTGGCGATCATGGGCCGCAACGGCATGGGCAAGACCACGCTGCTGAAGTCTCTGATCGGCGTGCTGCCGGCACGCAGCGGCAACGTGGCGCTGGACGGCAAGCCGCTGCTCGGCAGGAAAAGCTACGAGCGGGTGGCTGCGGGGCTTGCTTACGTACCGCAGGGCCGGATGATTTTTCCCTACCTCACCGTCGAGGAAAACATCCTGTCCGGAATGGAGAACATGCCGGACAAGAGCGTGCCCCAGTTCGTCTACGACACCTTTCCGGTTTTGCACGAGATGCGCAATCGCAAGGGCGGCAACCTGTCCGGAGGGCAACAGCAGCAGCTCGCGATTTCCCGCGCGCTGGTCTCGAATCCGAAAGTGCTGATCCTGGACGAGCCGACCGAAGGCATCCAGCCGTCGATCATCAAGGACATCGCCAAGACGCTCAATCGCCTGAAGGCCGAACGCAACTTCTCGATGGTGGTGTCGGAGCAGGTGCTGTGGTTCACGCAGGAAATCGCCGATCGCTTTCTGATCATCGAAAAGGGCGAGTTCGTCTATGAGGACACCAGGGAGCGGGTGGATACCGCAAAGATTCATGCATTCCTGACGGTCTAAAGCGCCGGACGGAAACAGAAAAACGAAGACGGGCATCAGCCCGCAAAAGATCGCGCAGCCTGAGGCCGTGCGCAAATGGGAGTTAGCTTCAAACGATCAATGATGAAAAGGAGATCAGAATCATGATGCACGGTGATATTTCGAGCAGCAAGGACACGGTGGGCGTCGCGGTCGTCAATTACAAAATGCCGCGGATGCACACCAAAAAAGAGGTGCTGGAAAACGCTAAGAAGATCGGCGAGATGATCAAGGGCATGAAGGTCGGCCTGCCCGGCATGGACCTGGTGATTTTCCCGGAGTACAGCACGCACGGGATCATGTACGACAGCAAGGAAATGTACGACACCGCTTCCAGCTGCCCGGGCGAGGAAACCGACATATTTGCCGCCGCGTGCCGCGAAGCCAAGGTATGGGGAGTGTTCTCGCTGACCGGCGAAAGGCACGAGGAACATCCGAACAAGGCCCCGTACAACACGCTGATCCTCATGAACGACAAGGGCGAGATCGTGCAGAAGTATCGCAAGATCATGCCCTGGGTGCCGATCGAAGGCTGGTATCCCGGCAACTGCACCTACGTCTCCGAAGGCCCGAAAGGCCTGAAAGTGTCGCTGATCATCTGCGATGACGGCAACTATCCGGAAATCTGGCGCGACTGTGCGATGAAAGGCGCGGAATTGATCGTGCGCTGCCAGGGCTACATGTATCCGGCCAAGGACCAGCAGGTCATCATGGCCAAGGCGATGGCCTGGGCCAACAACGTCTACGTCGCGGTGGCGAATGCGGCCGGCTTCGACGGCGTGTATTCCTACTTCGGCCACTCGGCGATCATCGGCTTCGACGGGCGCACGCTCGGCGAATGCGGCGAAGAGGATTACGGCATCCAGTACGCGGCGCTGTCCAAGTCGCTGATCCGCGATGCGCGCAAGAACATGCAGTCGGAAAACCATCTGTTCAAGCTGCTGCACCGCGGTTACACCGGCCTGATCAATTCCCACGAAGGCGACAAGGGTGTGGCGGCCTGCCCCTACGACTTCTACAAGAAGTGGATCACGGATCCGGATGCAACCCGCGAGATGGTGGAGGCGATCACGCGTTCCACCGTCGGAACCGACGAGGCGCCGATCCCCGGCATTCCCAACAAGAAGGAACCGGCGCACCGCTGAGGACCATAGCCGTCATGCCGGACTGCACTCGCGCAGTTCGGTTTTTCCTCGACTCAGTATCATGCTGAAACTCGAAAACATCATCGGCGCGGCCACGGATCCATCCATCGCCGAACGGCTTCACCATCTCGGACATCACGGCAAGGTCGAATACCTGTCGCTGTCCAGCGAGGACACGCAACGTCACCGGATGCGGGCTTCCACCGATACCGGCACCGAATGCGCCGTCGTCCTCGATCGTGCCCAGCAGTTGTTCAACGGCGCGGTCCTGATGCTCACCGACGAGCGGGCGGTGGTGGTGCGCATGCGCGAAACCGAGTGGCTGACGCTGGCGCCGCGCGATACGGCTTCCGCGCTCGAGCTGGGCTATTTCGCCGGCAACATGCACTGGGCCGTGCGCTTCGAAGGCGCCTGGCTGCGCATTGCGTTGCAGGGCCCGGTCGACCGCTATCTTGAGCGGCTCCAGCCGTTTATTGCGGACGGCAGAGCGAGGCAGATCGGCAATGCCTGAACCGCACAGCCTGCTGGGCGCATTGCAATACTCCGACAGTTTTTTCCCCAGCGGCAGCATCGCGTTTTCCTGGGGACTGGAGACGTTGCGCGCCGACGGCGAAATCGTTTCGGCGGAGCAGGTCGCGCAATTCCTGGAAGGACAGCTTGTCCATCGCTGGGCCCGCTTCGATGCGCCCGTGCTCGTCGCGGCGATGCGCGCGGACGGCAAGTTCGATCGCCTGGCGGATCTCGACGATCTCGTCGAAGCGATGACGTTGGCCACCGAGTTGCGCGAAGGCTCGCGTCGCGCCGGCGCATCCCTGCTGAAAGTCCACGTTGGTCTGGGTACGCCGGGCGCCGCCGAATATCGCCAGAGAATCGCGGAGCGCAAGGCGCGCGGGCATTTGCCGGTGGTGCAGGGCATGTTGTGGAACGCGACCGGACTTTCCGAGGAAGCCTGCCGCGCGGTGTCCGCGCACACGTTGTCTACCGGCATCGTCGGCGCCGCGTTGCGCCTGGGAATGATCGGCCATCTCGATGCCCAGAAAATATTGCTGCAGGTGAGGCCGGTTCTGGTGGAACTGCTGCGGTTGCCTGCGGGGCAGGCCGAGGAGTTGACCGCCTACGCGCCGCACGCCGAGATCGCGGCCATGCGGCACGAAGTCCAGGACTCACGGCTGTTTGCAAACTAAAGGCGTTGAGAAATTATCTATAGGGTAAGAGTATGTTGCTGACACCGACAGAACTGGAACGGCTGACGATCTACACCGCCGCGGAGCTGGCCAGGAAGCGGCGGGCCAAGGGACTCAAGCTCAATTATCCGGAAGCCACCGCGATCATCGCCGACGAGATCCTGGAGGGCGCGCGTGAAGGTCGCTCCGTTGCGGATCTCATCGGCTACGGCTCGACGATCCTGAATGCGGACGACGTCATGCCCGGCGTGGCGGACCTGATGCCGGTATTGCAGGTCGAGGCCACCTTTCCGGATGGCACCAAGCTCGTGACCGTCCACGATCCGATCCGTTCCGGCAAGCAGAAGAAGGACGCCAGGGCGGTCGTGCCCGGCGAGATCTTCACGCCGGAAGGCGACATCGAACTCAACGCCGGTCGGACGAAAGTCACCATCAAGGCGGTGAACACCGGCGACCGCCCGATCCAGATCGGCAGCCACTATCACTTCTTCGAAGCGAACAAGGCGCTCGACTTCGATCGCGCCGCGTCGTTCGGCATGCACCTCGACATTCCCGCCGGTACGGCAGTGCGATTCGAGCCCGGCGAGGCAAAGCAAATCACGCTCGCCGCGTTCGGCGGCAGCGGAGAGATATTCGGGTTGAACAATCTGACGGACGGAACGACGAAGGGAGAGAAGAGCAAAATAGGCGCCTTGAAAAAAGCAAAGGCTCAGGGCTTTAAAGGAGCGTGACGACGCGATAGCTTTTTCTTTCCCCTTGTGGCGCGCCGAGCAGCTCGACTCGATGAGGGGGTGTCGACGAGGACTGTTCGAGTCCCGCAGTGAGGCGCGTTGTGTGCGCCTCGCCAGGTCGAGTTCCGCAGTCGCCTCATCGAGGCAGGCAGCACAGGGACACCCCTGACAAGGGGCGTGACACCAGGGGCGGCCTTCTTTTGGTTACTTTTCTTGGCCGCGCAAGAAAAGTGACCAGCCGCCGGGCTGCCTCCGGCCAGATTTAGAAATCTATGTAGCAGCGAAAGCGAATTAGGTAACCGCAGAAAGGCTTCACATGGCAAAGATGACGCGCCGCGACTACGCGGCAATGTACGGTCCCACCAAAGGCGACGCCGTGCGCCTCGGCGATACTTCGCTGCTCGCCGAAATCGAGCACGACTACGCCGTGCCGGGCGACGAGTGCCTGCACGGCGGCGGCAAGACGCTGCGCGACGGCATGGGACTGAAAGCGGGTTACAGCGCCGCGCAAGGCTCGCTCGACATGCTGATCTGCAACGCCACGATCATCGATCCCGTGCTCGGCATCGTCAAAGGCGACATCGGCATCAAGGACGGCAAGATCGTCGCCATCGGCAAGGCCGGCAATCCGGAGGTGATGGACGGCGTGCATCCGAAGCTGGTGTGCGGGGTGTCGACGACTGTGCGGGACGCCGAAGGCCTGATTGCGACACCGGGTGGCATCGACGTGCACGTGCACTTCGATTCGGCGCAGCTCTGCGAGCATGCGATTGCCTCGGGACTCACCACCATGATCGGCGGTTCGCTCGGGCCGATCACCGTCGGCATCGACTGCGGCGGCGAATGGAATGTCGGCAAGATGCTGCAGGCTTCCGAGGCCTGGCCGATCAACTTCGGTTTCCTCGGACGTGGCAATACGTCCAAGCCGGAATCGCTCGAGGAGCAGCTGCGCGGCGGTTGCCTCGGACTGAAGATCCACGAAGACTGGGGCGCCATGCCGGCGGTGATCGACACCTGCCTCTCGGTAGCCGACGAACTCGACTTCCAGGTGCAACTCCATACGGACACGCTGAACGAATCCGGTTTCCTGGAAGATACGCTCGCCGCGATCAAAGGCCGCACCATCCACATGTACCATACCGAGGGTGCGGGCGGCGGCCATGCGCCGGACATCATCGCGGTGGCGGGAAAGATGAACTGCCTGCCGTCGTCGACCAATCCGACCAATCCCTACACCGTGAACACCTTCGACGAACACCTCGACATGATCATGGTGTGCCATCACCTGAACCCGTCGGTGCCGGAGGACGTTGCCTTTGCGGAGTCGCGCATTCGCGCGCAGACCATCGCCGCCGAGGATGTGCTGCACGACATCGGCGCGATCTCGATGCTCGGGTCCGACAGCCAGGGCATGGGGCGCATCAACGAAGTCATCGCCCGTACCTGGCAGCTCGCTTCCAAGATGAAGGATCAGCGCGGCCGGCTGCCGGAAGAAAAGACCAGGCTCGGCGACAACGAACGCATCAAGCGCTATATCGCCAAATACACCATCAACGCCGCGAAGACCTTTGGCATCGACCAGTACATCGGGTCCCTGGAAGACGGCAAGATCGCCGACATCGTGCTCTGGCGCCCCGGCTTCTTCGGCATCAAGCCGGAACTGGTGGTCAAAGGCGGCTTCATCGCCTGGGGCGCGATGGGCGATTCCGCCGCATCGCTGATGACCTGCGAGCCGCTGATCATGCGCCCGCAGTGGGGCGCATTCGGCGAAGCGAAGAAGGCGTTGTCGGTGAACTTCACCAATCATCTGGCGGTGGAAGCCGGCACCCAGGCAAAGCTCGGCATGACCAAGGCGTTGCTGCCGGCGCGGGGCACCCGCAAGCTCAGCAAGTCGCACATGCTGTACAACGACGTTTGCCCGAACATCACCGTGAATCCGCAGACCTTCGACGTCATGATCGACGGCAAGGTGATTACCTGCGAACCGGCGAAGGTGGTGCCGCTCGCTCAACGATATATGTTCAGATAAGAACAGGTTCGAGGGCCGAGGTACGAGGGCCGAGAAGCCCCTCACTCGCTCCTCGGCCCTGACGTAAGGAGCTACGAAAGTGAACACAGTTACTCCCGGATTCGAAGGCACGGCTGCTGCTGCGCAGCACCCGGGCGCCGCGCGTGTCGGCATCGGCGGGCCGGTCGGGTCGGGCAAGACGCGTCTGCTGGAGCAACTCATTCCGCGTTTCATCCAGCGCGGAACCAATCTCGCGGTCATCACCAACGATCTTGCCACCAGGGAAGACGCGGAGCGCGTGCGCCGCAGCGGGCTGATCGACCCGGCGCGCGTGCTGGCGGTCGAGACCGGCGCCTGTCCACATACCGCCATTCGTGAAGATCCGACGATGAACATGCAGGCCGCCGACGAGTTGGACGAGAAGTACGGCAATCTGGATCTGATCCTGATCGAGTCAGGTGGCGACAATCTCGCCTCGACGTTTTCGCTCGACTTGGTGGACTACTGGATCTTCGTGATCGATGTCGCCGGCGGGGACGACATCCCGCGCAAGCGCGGCCTCGGCGTGATCCAGTGCGATCTGCTGGTCATCAACAAGACCGACCTGGCGCAATATGTGAATGTCGACCTCGACCGCATGGTGCGCGAAGCCGATCAGGTTCGCGGCGGCCGGCCGGTACTGCTGACCAACTGCGCGAAGGGAGAGGGCGTCGGTGCGGTCGTCGAAACCATTTCCCGCCAGGTGTTGTTCGACCGGTGAATCCACTCGACGCGGGTCCGACCGCGCTGGCGCCTCCGCGGCCGCAGACGGCGCAGGCGGAGCTGGAGTTTGCGTGCGACGCGAACGGGGCGACCTATGTGCATCGCCAGCGCGTAGGCTATCCCTTCCACGTCGGCAGGAGCCTGAAGATGCCCGGCGATCCGCCCGGCATGCCGACGGTATATCTGCAATCCTGTTCGGGTGGCATCTTCGAAGGCGATACTCTGCGGCTGCGCATCGCCGCAGGCGAAGGCGCCGCTGCGCACGTTGCCACCGCGGCCTCCACCGTCGTACACAGCATGGCGTCGCAGGCCGCGAGTCAGCAGGTCGAACTCCATGCACAGGCCGGATCGTATCTCGAATATCTGCCCGATCCCGTCATCCTGTTTCCGCGCGCGAAGCTGACGAGCGGCGTGCGCGTGAGCGTGCATCCGGGTGCAACCGTCATCCTCGGCGATTCTGTCCTGTTGCACGATCCGAAGGGCGGCGACGGCCGGTTCGACTGGCTGCAATCCGAAACCGGGATCGAAGATGCGGCGGGAAAGCTGCTGGTTCGCGATCGCTTCCGGATTGAAGGCGTTCAACTGGCGCGCGGACTGGCCGGCATCACCGGACACTGGAAGGCGCAGGGCAACCTGTTTGTCGTGACCACCGCCAAACCGCCGGCCGAACTCGTCGCCGCGATGCGGGCCGCGCTGGCATCGGCCGGCGTCTATGCCGGGGCGACGATCCTCCCAAACCAAAGCGGCGCGTGGGCGCGTATCCTTGCAACCGATGCCGCCGCGCTGAAGGCTGCCCTGTTTTCCGCATGGACGGCCGTTCGCCAGACACTGACCGGTGCGGTGCCGATGCCGCGAAGGAAATGAAACCATGAATCCTCAGGACACCGACAACCTGACGCCCGCCGACGGCATCGTCCGCCAGTACACCATCGACGCGGAGCCGTATTACCGCGCCGTCGCCGATGAAGTGGCGTTGTTCGAAGCGGCGTACGCCGTGCGCATGCCGATGATGCTCAAGGGGCCGACCGGCTGCGGCAAGACCCGCTTTGTCGAATACATGGCCTGGAAGCTCGGCAAGCCGCTGATCACCCTGGCCTGCAACGAGGACATGACCGCCTCCGATCTGGTCGGGCGTTATCTGCTCGATGCCGACGGCACGCGCTGGCAGGATGGGCCGCTCACGCTGGCCGTGCGCTACGGTGCGATCTGCTACCTCGATGAAGTCGTCGAAGCGCGCCAGGACACCACGGTCGTGATCCATCCGCTGACCGATGCGCGCCGCGTGCTGCCGCTGGAAAAGAAGAACGAACTGGTGCACGCGCATCCGGATTTCCAACTGGTGATTTCCTACAACCCCGGCTACCAGAGCATCCTCAAGGATCTCAAGCAATCGACCAAGCAGCGCTTCGGCGCGCTCGACTTCGGTTATCCGGTGCGCGACATCGAAATCGAAATCGTCAGCCACGAATCCGGGGTCGGTCCGGAAACCGCCGGCAAACTGGTGACCATCGCCGAGCGTGCGCGCAACCTGAAAGGGCACGGACTGGAAGAGGGCATCTCCACGCGCATGCTGATCTACGCCGGTTCGCTGATCGGCCAGGGCGTGGAGCCGGTCGCGGCCTGCCATGTTTCGCTGATCAGGCCGATCACCGACGACGCCGATATCCGCGACGCCCTCGGCGCCACCATCCGCGCTTGTTTCTAGATCAAGAGCGTTGACACAGAGGTCACAGAGGAAAGGCAGGAGAGGGCACAGAGGAAGGGCGGGATCGAATATGGGAAAGCTGTGTATTGGCACTGAGTACGAATTTGACCAGACTCGTCAGCATGAGCTCACTTGTCATGCCAGGTAATATGTTTTTCATCTCCAGTATTTCGACATTCTCTGTGTTCTCTCTTTGCTTTTCCTCTGTGCCCTCTGTGTCAACGCTCTTGGAGTAAATTTTGGCGAAGCTAGACGAGTACGGCGATTTACTGACTTCCCTCGGGCCGCACGCGAGGGAGCTGCTGCAGTCGAGCTGGCTCGAAGCCAGCCGCTCGTTCACCGAAAAAGGCCTGACCCGCTATCTCGAAGGCGCACGCGAAATAGCGACAGCGGGATTGGGTTGGAGCGTCGTGCTCGCCTACCTGCGGGAAACGCCCGCCGTCGCGCGGGAGGTCGGCGAAGAAGCGGCGTTCGGCGCCATCGACGCGGCGCTCGCCGTCTATGCCCACACCGACGCACGCACTGCCGAGCAGGTTTTCTCCACCGGCAACATCGCGGCGCGCCGGCTGGGCGATGCCGCGCTCTATGGCGCTTATCTGACTTTCCTCGCCGAGCTTGCGAGCCTGGCGCCCGTGGGCGTCGCGCCGATTCTGCAGCGCCTCGATCGCCTACTCGAACACCTGACATTCGACGGATTGCAGCGCTGGGCCATGCTTGGCGTGCAGTCGCACATGTGCGACCCGAACGCTCAGGCCCGCTACTTCACGCTCGACAGCGAAGAAGGCCGACAGTTGTTGCAGGCGGAAGGCGATCAGACCGTGTTTCCCGACGTCGAGCGCAGGCTATCGCTTTACCTGCGTGCCTTGTGGGGACGTAACATCAAGCTGCGGCCGGTCATCCATACCAAAGGCGCGAGCGCGGGACGGCGCTCCACCATCGACGGATGGACGATCCGGATGCCGCAGTCCTACCGTGGTTTCGGCGGGCAATCGGGGCTCGCACAGTATCGCGCCGCTGCCGCCCATGCAGCGGCTCACATCGTGTTCACCACGCAGCGATTTCCGGTAGGGAGCCTCAAGCCGCTGCAGGTGGCGCTGGTTTCGCTCATCGAGGACGCTCGCGTCGAGCAACTGGTCATGCGCGAATTTCCCGGGCTGCGGAATCTGTGGAAAACCTTCTATGTCGCCCAGGCCGGCGGCGTCGTGACCTCCGGTTCGTTGATGGCGCGCCTGGCACGTGCGCTGATCGACGAAGACTTCGAAGACGACAACCCGTGGGTGGTCAAAGGCCGCCGCCAGTTCTTCGAACAGAAGGATTACTGGCAGGAGCAGTCCATCAGCCGCGCGCTCGGCGGACTGCTGGGCAACGACATGGGCCAGATGCGGGTGCAGTTCAACTTCAAGACCTACGTGGTCGAACCGGCTTACCGCGACGACAACCAGGGCATCTGGGATTTCGGCGACATGGGAGAGCCGTCGCCGGACGACGATGATGTCGTGATGCAAGGCGCGCGGCTTGCCGATGACGACACGAACACAGGAGAGGACGAGGGCGACGAAGGAGCGGAACCACCGCCGCGCGAGGCAGAGCAGGTCAAGCTGACCGCCCCTTCGAAGCAGGATGAAACGATCAAGGAAGAACCGTTGTCGCCGCCGATCCGCTACGACGAATGGGATTACGTGATCGGCCGCGAACGGCCGTCGTGGTGCACGCTGCTGGAAAAGCCGGCGCCCGAAGGCGATCCGCATTCGATCGAAGAAATCCTCGAGCGCAACCAGGACCTGGTCAACCGCGTGAAATACCTGGTCAAGGCCGTACAGGTGCAGCGCCCGCTTCGGTTGAAGAAACGGCTGGAAGGCGACCGGCTCGACCTCGATGCCTGCATCAACGCCACCATCGATCTGCGCACCGGCATTCCGCCTGATCCGCGCGTGCATGCGATACTCGGCCGGCAGCAGCGCGATCTGTCGGTGCTGGTCCTGCTGGATCTATCGCAGTCGACCAACGACAGGATCAGCAATGACTCCACGACGGTACTGAACCTGGCGCGCGAAGCCACGGTGCTGCTAGCCGACGCGATGGCGCGCATCGGCGACAGCTTCGCGATCCACGGCTTTTCGTCCAACGGCCGCCACGATGTCGGCTACTACCGCTTCAAGGATTTCGACCGGCCTTATGGGGAGCTTTCGAAAGCGCGCCTTGCGGGCATGACCGGACAACTCTCGACCCGAATGGGCACGGCGTTGCGCCATGCGGGTTCCTTCCTGCAGGATCGTCGCGCGCACAAGAAACTGATCCTGCTCGTCACCGACGGCGAACCGTCTGACATCGACGTGCACGACGCGCAATACCTGGTGTTCGACGCAAAAAAAGCCGTGGAGGAGAACAACCGCCACGGCATCTTCACCTACTGCATGAGCCTCGACCCCAAAGCCGACCGCTACGTCTCCCGCATCTTCGGCATGCGCAACTACATGGTCCTCGACCATATCCGGCGCCTGCCGGAGAAATTGCCGATGCTGTACATGAGGGTGACGAACTAAGGCCCCCCCCTCTCCCTAACCCTCTGCTCTGCTTCAAGTGTTCCCTTGTCCCGCGGGGGAGAGGGAATAGAGTCAAAGGCATTAGCGCATGCCTTCGACAAAGCCATACTTCAAATTCTTTTGCTTTAGGACTCCCTCTCCCCTAGCGGGAGAGGGTGGGGAGAGGGGGGCGAACCTATCTTCTGTTCCTCCATCCAATTTCCTTTAGAAGGAGGTTCACATGAAGGCGCCCACACTGCTGTTGCTGGTTGTTCTGACAGGCATCGTGGTATTCGCGGGAGTCAACTGGGGCGTCATCACGGCACCGACAACCGTCTCATTGCTGGTCACCGATATCCAGGCGCCACTTGGATTGATCATGTTCGGGCTTACAGTACTGGTCACCGTCCTGTTCCTCATTTTCGCGGCGTATTTGCAAACCACCGTTCTGCTCGATGCAAGGCGCCATTCCCGCGAGCTGCAGGCGCAGCGGGAGCTTGCCGACAAGGCAGAAGCTTCACGTTTTACTGACCTCCGTATTTATCTCGATACGGAGTTACGCAAACTGGGAGAGCAGATGGCTGAATCGCGGGTGGGCGTGACCGCGCGAATCGATCTGGCACAACAGGACCTGCGTACCACGATCGAAGAGTCAGGAAATTCTCTCGCTGCCCATATCGGAGAACTCGAAGACCGGCTGGAGCGGGGAGAAGAAAGCAAGAGCCGACATAACTAAACCCCTCTCCCCCCGTCTACCATCTTGACGGGCAAAGGGTCAGGAAGAGGGGGCAGCTTCCAATCCGATCCACGCGAGGTCGGGATGGCGTGTGTGCCATTCCGTCGCCTGCTCGTAGGCATAGGCGACCCGCAGCGCCATGTCCTCCTGGAAGGGCTTTGCATAAATCATGAGGCCGATCGGCAAGCCATTGGACGTGAACCCGCAAGGCACAGAGACGGCGCAGAGGTTGAGTATGTTTCCGATCCCGGTGTTGCGGTGGACCCTCATGTTGTAGTCGAGATAGGTTTCGGAGCTGGCGTCGATCGCCGCCAGCGGCCGGGCGGGCGCCATCGTGGTCGGGACGATCAAGGCGTCCACGTCGCGCAGAGTCCACTGGAGCTGTTCCCGCAGTTCCGCGTATCGGCGTAGCAGGGCAAAGTAGTCGGGGGCGGAAAGCGTCCGTCCGGTGAGCATGCGTGGCCCGATCACGGGATCGAGCTCTTCGAGGTGCTTGTCGAGCAACTCGCGGTTCACCGCACACGCCTCGGCGGGTATCAGGAGGGGCCGTTTCTTCTCCGCCCACGCCGCCGCTGCCTCGGGCACGGCGACGCTCGCGAGCTGCGCGCCCAGCGACCGGAAGACCTGACCGGTTTCGCGGACGGCTTTCTCCACCTCGCGATCCACGTCGTCGAAGAAGGTTGTCTCGCCGAACGCGATCCGCAAGCCCTTCACGCCATCCTTCAGGCCCCGCAACGTATCGTGCGAGGCCGCTCCCGCGGTGGACTCGTCTCGCGTGTCTGTCCCTTGCATCGCCTGATAGACGAACGCCGCGTCCTCGACGGACCGGGTGATGGGTCCGACGCTGTCGAGCGTCCAGCACAGCGGGTAGACTCCGGCGCGGCTCACACGTCCGATCGTTGTCTTCAACCCCACGATTCCGCACAGCGCCGCGGGCACGCGCACCGATCCACCCGTGTCGGTGCCCAGTGCCATCGGCACCAGGCCGGCTGCCACCGCCACGGCGCTGCCGCTCGACGAACCGCCGGGTGCGTGCGGCACCGGATGCCAGGGGTTATGCGGCGTGCCGTGATCGTGATTGATCCCTCCGGCGCCATAGGCGAACTGCACGGTGTGCGTCTTGCCGAGCAGAACCATCCCGGCGGCGGCGAGTTTGCGGATCACCGTGGCGTCCCGTTCGGCGACGTTGTTCGCCAGGAGGTGCGTACCGGCGGTCGTGGGCACGCCCTTCACGTCGAAGAGGTCCTTCGCAGCGTAGGGGATGCCGCACAGGATTCCCACATCCGCGCCATTCTTCAATGCGATCTCGGCGGCCTGTGCTTGCGCCAGGGCCTGCTCCGGCATGACCCTGATAAACGCGTGCAGCCGTTCGTCGAGCGCATCGATCCGGCCGAGGAGATCCTCGGCAACCGTCACGGGGTTGAGGCGGCCGCTGCCGATGCGATCGGACAAGCTGGTGATTGATTCGAATGCAAGAGCAGCGTCCGCCATGTTCTTCCTCAATTGTGGGACTGCAACGTACCACGCACCCCCCGCAGGACTCAAGGTGCGGGCAAGAGAGCAAATCGGGTCTTTATGAATAAAACCCTGGCGAGCGATGTTCCGCGCTGACACGAACGCTTTTTCGGCTAACCGTTGAGGTTAGTATCTCCAGTCAGCACGTTGCCGTTGAGGTATCTTCTGTTTCGGTCGCCACCATCATGAAAAATTATGCGGAGGATGCAATGAACAGCCAGTTTCTCGCCGTCGATACCACGAAGCTCCCATGGGAGGAGCGTTACAGCGAAGCGATCGGCCATGCCATCTACAGGAAGGATTTCTTCTCCGACCCTGATACCGGAATGATGGTGCGCCTGGTTCGGTATCCGGCGGGCGTCATCAATCCGGCGCACACCCATCCTTGTGGCCACGGCATGTACGTGCTTGAAGGAACGCTCGTGACCCACAAGGGGACGTTCGGACCCGGCAGCTTCGTCTGGTTCCCGGAAGGTGAAGTCATGGAACATGGCGCGAGGGCGGACGGCGACGTAACGGCGGTGTTCATCACGAACAAGCCGTTCGAGATCAATTATGTGGACCGGAAAATGCTGCAGCGGAAGCTGGCAGGCTGAGAAGAAACAAACCGGACAGCGGCGAGCCCGACGTTGCGCTAAAGGCCGGCGGATGATCGCAGTACGGACTATGCCTTCAGCTTCGCATGGACCGCATCGTGCAAGCGATCGAGTCCGAACGAGACATCCACGAGCGAGCCATTGACGAAGAAGGCCGGCATGCTGCGCACGCCGCTGTGTTTGCCGGACTCCACGTGTTCGTTCACCCGCTGCCGGTAAACCTGGTCTGACAGTTCGAAGTCGAAGCGCACGAGGTCCAGCTCGAGCTGCTCGGCGTAATGGTGTAAGTCCTTGGGCTTCAGATGGGACTGGTTCTGGAACAGCAAGTCGTGCATCGGCCAGAACTTGTGCTGGACGCCGGCCGCCTCGGCGGCCTCGGCCGCCAGTTCGGCGTTGGGATGCGCCGCGGTCAGGGGGAAATGACGGAAGACGAAGCGCAAGCGGTGCTCGAACTTCTTCAGCAGCATCTTTACCGCCGGGTAGGCCTGGCCGCAGGTCGGACATTCGAAGTCGCCGTATTGCACGAGGACGACTTTCGCCGTCTCGGGACCCACGATGTGGTCGGTCTTGTTGACGGGTACGGCGAGCTTCAGGGCTTCACTGTTTCGGTTCATGCGTCCTCAGGAGTCAAAGAAGAAATGGCAGTCGGGGTGGGTGATCGTCAGTAAACATACGCTCTGGCAAAATATTGGTCCAGCGTCTGTCGTACGAAGTTCCGCTTCTCGCCACTTCCAATGCCAGTCTCCATTCCGGACGTACTTCTTGATCCAGGCCGCTTCGAGGAGGTGCCGGAGAGAGAGCGAAGGGTCCGGCAAAGCGGCGCTGTATTCGGGACCAGGGCGAATTAGACTTGGGCTGCTGCCGAGGGCAGGGCGTCTCGACGATTCGCGGCACCCATAAGCTTGCGAAAGACGGGCAAGAATTTACAATGAGATGACCACGGGATGGTTACGATGCCTGCGCTATACGACATGCATGTCGATTAATTGGAAGTTGGGCCTGCGATCATGAGTTTTCGGGCGTACCTTGAGAGCCGCTACGTTGTCGCCTGCAATCTACAGCGCGGGATTGAACTTGATCCTCAGATGGTCACCATGCTCCGAGACGGCCCCCATGATGCTGCCTTAGTAACGTCCTGGATGAGGGACTACGGCCTTTTTCAAGGAATCACAGCGCGCAACAGAGCGGCAATAGTCGCTCGGTTTTTGAGGTTTGCTCACGCGCACAAGGCTACTGCACACAACCCCAACGAAGAAGAAATAGCAACCCTCTACGCTGCTTTGTTCACAGCGCTGCACAGGGAGGTCCCGCGAAGCTGGATGTCCGCCACATCGAAACTCCTTTGGTGTCTCTACCCCGATACCATCGTGATCTATGACACCTTTGTTCATCGAACACTCATCGTAATGCAATCCATCGATGACGATCTATCCGCTTTCCCCAGGGTTGGTGCACCCCGAAGCATCGATGGCGAAGCTGATATCGTCGCGGCGACGACGCACTACATGAACTACCAAGCCATGGTTCGGCGACTGCAGACACGACATTGGCAACTGTTGCGCGATCTTCGCAAGCGCTATAACGAGTCTTATCCTTACGACGTTCGCATCATCGACAAGCTGTTATGGATGATTGGAAATCCGCGAGAGAACTATGAAGCGCAGGCCTAACCAGCGCTTCCTAGCGACGCACTCGCGCTGCGCGCTCGTGCGCGCCTGAAGCGCGGCGATGGGCGGACACTTCGACCGAGAACCAGTCGTTTATCTCTTAAGAAGCATCAGCCATGTCAGCTAAACCTCAGACCATCGACGAGTACCTCGCACCCTTGAGTGACGAGAAACGGGTTGCGCTTGAGAAGCTTCGAAGGGCCATCAAGTCCGCGGCGCCGAAGGCTGAAGAGTGCATCAGCTACCAGGTCCCAGCCTTTCGCCTTGGCGGCAGGATGCTTGTGGCCTTTGGCGCGGCCGCGAACCACTGCGCCTTCTACCCCGGTGCTTTCCCCGTGAAAGCCCACAAGGAGGAACTGAAGGCCTACGACACCAGCAAGGGCACCATCCGTTTTCAGGCGAACAGTCCCTTACCCGTCACACTGGTGCGGAAGCTGGTAAAGACTCGGATCGCGGAGTACGCCGCCCGACAACCGGTTGCAGCGGATGGCTCTACGCGCCGCCGCTGAACCAGAGTGTTAAGTGCCAGAATGAACACACCTGCTTGCGCCTTCCGCCGGGACGGGCACTGCGTCGGCTGGGGGCCACGTTAAACCAGACAGGCGTCCGAAGGGGGCATCATGTGCAGGAACATCAAAACGCTGTTCAACTTCGAGCCACCCGCTACGGAGGTTGAGATTCGCGATGCGTCGTTGCAATTCGTCAGAAAGCTGAGTGGTTTCAACGCGCCCTCCAAGGCCAACCAGATAGCGTTCGATCGTGCAGTCGAAGACGTTGCGTCCGCGGCGCGCGCATTGATCAAGTCGTTGGTGACGACTGCCGAACCGCGCGACCGCGAAATCGAGGCTGCCCGAGCTCGCGCAAGGTCTTCGGCCCGATTTGGAGTGCGAGGGTGAACTCTTCCATCGCTCGGGCCGCCCGGCGTTTCCGCATGACGCCTACCCCTTCGCTTAGCCCGGCTACCGTAGGCAGTCTGGGTTTGCTCAAGCGTTAAGAGCTGCATGGAAGCTCGGAATGCCGCAGGTTACTCGGGCATGCCATTGGCGAAGAAGCTCGGCATCAAGGAAGCCAGCCGCATGCTTCTGCTGGGCGCGCCCGAAGGTTATGCACATCGCGAACTCGCGCTTCCGCTTGGCTTCGTCGACGTCAAGGTTTGCGCGGTCAGTGAAGTATGGTCCGGCCTCAAGCTCGTCGTTCGCAAGGAGTTTCGCTCATGACAACGACGACCGAAAACCACGCGCTCCTTCGGTTGATTGACACTTACTGCGCAGTGTGGAACGAACCCGAAGAATCACGCAGGCGAGAGTTACTCAACTCCGTGTGGTCTGCGAGCGCAACGTACACGGACCCAACGGTCGTCGCCAACGGAGCGGAGGAACTGCTCTCCCATATCGGTTCTGTGCGCGCCCGTCGCCCGGGAGCGAGCCTCGCTCGAACCACCGCACTCGATGAACATCATGGGCGCTGCTGAAATCGACAATTGGGCCCCAAAAACAAGTCGTCCTCGACCGGAGAAAACCATGCCCACAACCGAAACGCTCGAAAGATTCATAGCGCGCGTCGAACAGAACGCGCATGCCGAGGCCGTCGAAGAGTTCTACACCGCGGATGCTTCAATGCAGGAGAATCAGTCCGCGCCACGCGTTGGGCGCGCCGCTCACGTAGCGAACGAACGCCGCGTTTTATCAAAAGCGAAGACACTGACGTCGACATGCGTCCGGCCGGTATTCGTGAGCGGCGACAGAGTGGTACTGCGCTGGATCTTCCGGTTTGAATGGCTGGATGGAACGGTAACCCACATGGAGGAACTCGCCTACCAATACTGGGAGGGCGAACGCATCGCGGAGGAAACGTTCTTCTATGACCCGGCGCAGCGCGTACCCAGGAAGCTGCAGACGTAGCAGCGGGAATCAGCACGGGACCCAACCGTTCCATCGAGCGGAGGGCCACCGGCAATCCGGTGTTTGCAGCAAGGGTCGAACGCGGCATGCCTCATTCAGGGATCACGTATGAAGCCTCGAATTACGGTCATTACCGTCGGCGTTGACGACTTGGAGCGAGCACTTCGGTTCTATCGCGATGGCCTCGGCATGAAGACCGAAGGCATTTTCGGCAAGGAATTCGAACACGGAGCGGTGGCCTTCTTTGACTTGCAGGCCGGACTGAAGCTCGCGATCTAGCCACGCAAGAGCATTGCCCATGATTCAGGCCTTCCTCTCGGCAGCCCGAATCCTACCGAATTCACCCTTGGGCATAACGTCTCGTCAAAAGCGGAAGTCGATGCGGTCATGGTGCAAGCGCAGAATGCCGGCGCCGTTGTCGTGAAGCCTGCCCACGACACTTTCTGGGGCGGATACGCAGGCTACTTTCAAGATCCTGATCGGCACCTGTGGGAGGTCGCCTGGAATCCCCAGTGGTTAGTCCAGGATTGAGGCACCACATCTCGAGCGAATACGCATGCTTTCCGGGGGCAACGGCGGACTTCACATCGAACAGCGGCTTGGATTACCATGCGCTGGTCGACCCTTTTTATGGGGATTGCAGGAGGCAGATCAAGGCGATTACCCCCCCTTAACCCTGCGGTGGGCTCCGGCGGCGTCAAGCGCCGCCCGGGCGTCGGATCGACGATGCGGAACGATCACTATCAACGAAGGAGAACATGTCATGAGCAAGAGCCAGGACGCAAAGAAAAACACCAAGAAGGCGCCGACCAAGACACCGAAGGAAAAGAAAGAAGCCAAGCGACTCAAGAAGGCCGAAAGAAAGTACTGATGATGATGTGAACCGCCGGGTCATCGGGCACGGAATCGAAACCCGGTTGGCCGCCATCCGGGAGCGGCGTCAGGCCGCTCCTGCCAGTTCATTGACCCCTGAACCGCAAAGGCGCGAAGGCGCAAAGGGAACGCCAAGAAAAGCAACAACATTCCGATCAAATTTTGCTTCGATGTGATTTATCAGAGCGCGGCGCCGGAATTTTCCACAAGAATATTCTTTCGATTTCCTTTGCGTGGTTCTCTTTGCGCCTTCGCGCCTTTGCGGTTAGCTGTTTTCCCGCAGGTCAGACCTTACGACCGTAGTTCAACAATCCTTGCGGACCTTTGGGCGGGTGCGACCGGATCGCTTCTTCGTTCGGCACGATGCCCCAGCCTGGCCGATCCGGCATGACCAGATGACCGTCGACGAATTCCGGAACGTGATCGAACAGTTCATGATCCCAGGCGATGCGGTCGATGTCGGTCTCCATGATGCGCAGATTCGGCACCGCCGCCGAGAAGTGCGCGTTCATCATCGTGCACAGGTGGCCGTAGAAATTGTGCGGGGCGACGTTGACTTCGTGCGCCTCGGCGGCCGCGGCGATTTTCATCGACTGCCACACGCCGTTCCAGGGCGTGTCGACGATGGCGACGTCCATCGCCTGTTCGCGGAAGTAGGGCATGAACTCGCGCAGGCCGAGCAGCGTCTCGCACGAGCTGATCGGATGCGGGCTCTAGCGGCGGATGGTGCCCAGCGCCTCGGGAACAAAGGAGTCGATCTCGACCCAGAAGATGTCGAGGTCCGCGATGGCGCGCAGGATCTTCAGATAGCCTTCGGTCTTGGCGTTGAAATTCAGATCGAGCAGGATATCGACATCCGGGCCGGCGCCGTCGCGCAGCGTTTCGAGGTGCATGACCAGGTTGCGCAGCACGTCGCGTTCGACATTGAGTTCGGGTGCGAACGGCACGCCGAAGCCGGGTCGCCAGCCGCGTGCGTTCTTTTTGTCCGCGTCGTAGGTGAAGATGTTGGTCTTCAGCGCGGTAAATCCTTTCTCGCGCACTTCGCGGCCTAGCGCCTTGACGCCATCGAGATCGGTGATCGCCGGCTTGTAGTGGGTCGGGTGATTGATCCGCCAGGTGGCGCAATGCGACCAGTACACGCGGATGCGGTCGCGGATCTTTCCGCCGAGGAGTTCGTAGACCGGCACGCCGAGCCCCCTGGCCTTGGCATCGAGCAGTGCGTTCTCGATCGCGCCCATGGCGAGCGCGACGATGCCGCCGGAAGCCGGGCGGGTGATGCTGTAGAGATCAGCGTAGATGCGCTCATGCGCGCCGACTTCCTGACCGACGACGCGGGCGGAAAGCCGTTCGATGACGGTGCCCACGCCGGGCGCGCCGAACCCCTCGTCGAACTCGCTCCAGCCGACGATGCCGGCATCGGTGGTGAGCTTGACGAAGTGATAATTGCGCCAGCCTGCGTCGCAGGACAGCGTCTCGATGTTTTTGACTTTCATTTTTCCTCCCACCCGATTCTAGATCAAGGGCGTTGACACGGAGGTCACAGAGGAAAGCAAGAGAGGACACAGAGGAAAACGAGAATTGCCATTGTTATATCGGTGTTCCACGGATGCGTGCAGCAAATCTTGCGATCGTGATCTTGGCAGAAGACCCAAGATTATGCAGTTCGCGTCTATTTTTCTCTTCCTCTGTGTTCTCTTTTTTCTCTCTGTGACCTCTGTGTCAACGCTTTTGATCTATAGTTGTTCGATGTCGCGCACAATACCGCCTTTGCCATTCTAGTTTACAGAGCAATTTTCCATGATCCCATTCTCCATTCTCGACCTTTCCCCGATTCCCAAAGGCGCCAGCGCGGCCGTGGCATTGCGCAACACGCTCGAACTCGCGCAGCACGCGGAAGGCCTGGACTACAAGCGCTACTGGATTGCCGAGCATCACAACATGCCGGGCATCGCCAGCGCCGCCACCGCGATCGTCATCGGCCACGTCGCCGGCGGCACCAAAACCATCCGCGTGGGCTCCGGCGGCATCATGCTGCCGAATCATTCACCGCTGGTCATCGCCGAACAGTTCGGGACGCTGGCCTCGTTGTATCCGGGCCGCATCGATCTCGGCCTGGGCCGGGCGCCCGGTACCGACATGATGACGGCGCGCGCCCTGCGGCGCGACATGGAAGACAGTGCCGAGCAGTTTCCGCAGGATGTGCAGGAACTGCAGAATTATTTTGCGGATGCGGAACCGGGACAGCGCATTCGTGCGGTGCCTGGTTCGGGACTCGATGTTCCGATCTGGTTGCTGGGTTCGAGCCTCTTCAGCGCCCAGCTCGCGGCCATGCTCGGGTTGCCGTTCGCATTCGCCTCGCATTTCGCGCCCGATCTGATGAAGCAGGCACTCGACATCTACCGCAGCCGGTTCGAGCCTTCCAAACAACTGGATCGGCCTTACGCCATGCTCGGCGCGAATGTGCTGGCCGCCGATACGGATGCGCAAGCGCGTCGCCAGTTCACCTCGCAACAACAATCCTTCATCAATCTCAGACGCGGAACGCCGGGCCAGGTGCCGCCGCCGATCGACGACATCGATGCGTTCTGGTCTCCCGCCGAGAAGGCGATGGTGGAACGCTCTCTCGCCGTTTCATTCGTGGGCTCTGTGGATACGATTAAAAGCGGGCTCGCGGCTTTCATCGATTCCCTGCGGCCGGATGAACTGATGATCACGGCACACATCTACGATCAGGCCGCGCGGCTGCGCTCGATCGAACTCATCGCCCAAGTGCGCGACAGGCTGGGGTCGGCAGGCAAGGCATCTGTCGGGGTTGTTGTGAAGGCAGGATAGTCCGCGGCGCGCGAGTGTCGATCCCTTAGAAGCTCTCCTTGAAGGGCCGCAGGTCTATTTCCTGTGCCCACGCCGACCGGGCCTGTAGATGGATCTGCCAGTAGGTCTCGGCGATGGCGTCGACGCCGAGCAGGCCATCCTCGCCGCGCTCCTTGATCACTTCCGGACGATTGCGACGCAGCCGATCGCCGTTGATCCCGCCGTCGATCACGACGTGGGCGACGTGGATTCCCTGGGGACCGAATTCGCGCGCCATGCTCTGCGCCAGCATGCGCAGACCCGCTTTGGCCGCCGCGAAATGAGCGAATCCGGGTTTGCCGCGCAAGCTGCCTGATGCGCCGGTGAACAATACCGTGCCGCGCCCCAACGGAACGAGCCGGCGCGCCGCTTCGCGTCCCACCAGGAAGCCGCCGAAGCAGCCGATCCGCCAGAAGTCCTCGAACATCTGCGCCGAGAGTTCCCGAAAATCCAGCTTGCGGTTGTTGCCCGCGTTGTAGGCCACGAGGTCGAGCGGGTCCCGCCCGGGGCCGGGGGACATCGCGCGATCGAACATGCGAATGACGTCCTCTTCGCGCGTCGTGTCCGTCAACACCGGTTCCGCGCTACCGCCTTTCGACTCGATGGTTTGCACGACCTGTTCGATCTTGTCGGCGCTTCGTCCCACGACGAACACGTGATGGCCTCCCTCGGCAAAACGGCGGCACAGCGCGGCACCAAGACCCAACTCGGCGCCGACGCCGACTACGATTGCGACTGGTTTACCCATTGCGCCTCCCTGTATCCGAAAGCGGCGTTGTTGCGATCGACTCTGTTTACCGTGGCGAACGCAAGACGCCAGGCAAGCCCGCAACCTTGTCCCCGCCGAACCATGCGCCGGACGCGATGGCCGCCGTGATAACGATGCCGTAGATGACAAGGGCCAATGTCAGCGCGGCGAAGAGCCAGTTCAGGGAACCCGTGAAACGCAGCACGAGCCATCCGCCGCCGATCGCAATGATCAGCCGGACAAAGCTGCCGATCAACGGCCAGAGCAAACGGCCCGCACCCTGCGAGGCGAAATAAAGCGACAGGCCGAGTCCGAAGAAACCGAAAGTCGGACCGACGATGCGCAGATAGGCTTCTCCGGTCTCCAGCATGCGCGGATCGTGGCCGAACAGACCCAGCCAGGCGTGTGGCCACATCGCGGCAGCCAGGCCGATCGCCTCGGTCAGCGCAAAAGCGATCGCGCCGCCGGTCAGGGCAATGCGCAGCGCCCGCGCCTGCTGGCCCGCGCCGATATTCGTGCCGACCAGCGCGACGAGCGGCGCGCCCAGACCGAACACGAGGGGGATGAGCAGATACTCCAGGCGCGCCGCCGTTCCGTATCCCGCGACTGCGTCCGGTCCGCTGGCTGCACCAACCAGCGCAGTCGCCAGCGCAAAGATGAGCGTGGTCTGCAAAGTGTTGACGGAACCGACCGCGCCCACGTGCAGGATGTCCATGAAAAATACTTTGCGCAGGCGCGCCAGGATCGGCCGTACCACGGAGCGGCCGGCCCAGATGTACCAGGCCATGCCCGCTGCGGTGAGTGCGGTGGTGAGCACGACCGCGATGCCGCCGCCGGCGATGCCCAGTGCGGGAACCGGGCCCAGGCCGAAGATCAGCAAAGGCGACAGGGGGATCAGCAACACCACGCCGACGCAGATCGCGACGGACGGCACCAGCATGTTGCCCGTTCCGCGCAGCACGCTCGCCAGCGCATTCAACAGCCACACCAGCACGGCACCGGCGAATACCACGTTCGAATAGTTGAGTGCCGCTTCCAGCGATCCACCCTCGCCGCCCATCGCACGATAGAGTTGTGGGCCGAAGACGATAAACAGAGCGCTGAAGAGGAATCCGAGCGCGACGTTGATGAGGATGGCGTGTATCACGAGTGCATCGGCATCGTCGCTTCGCCCGGAACCGAGCGCACGCGCGATGGCCGACGAGATGCCGCCGCCGACCGCGCCCGCCGAAAGCATCTGCATCATCATGAAGCCGGGAAAAACCAGCGCCATGCCTGCCAGCGCATCGATGCCCAGCCGCGATACGAACCAGGTTTCGATCAAGCCGGTCGCTGCTTGCGCCACCATCACGAGGATGTTCGGCCAGGCCATGCGCAGCAACGTCGGCACGATGCGTCCTTCCAGCAGAAGGCGGGTGCGCGGGCTGAGTGCGGCGCGCTGGGCAGCAAGGGCCGCCGCCAACGGAACGGGGGCGTTCACGGACGGGTTCTGGGTTTGCGGATGGCGTGACGTTCGAAGGGCGGGAGGGGAGGATCTGCGGCGTGGGCGCGGCCCCATGTGCTCGCTGCGAGTTTGCGCCGGGTGCTTTCGCCGGCAGCGGGTCCGGGCGCAACGACATACTCGGGTCCGGTCAGCGGGCGTCCGGTCTTGCGATCGACCATCACGGGATCCGCTGTGGCGCCTGTCTTTGCATGCACGAGCAACACGCTCGCCCCCTCGGGCGCGAAATGCTTGTTGCCCCACGTCTGTATGGCCACGATGACCGGCTGGAAATCACGGCCACGCTCGGTCAGCACATATTCATAGCGGGGTGGGCGTTCGCTGTAGCGGCGCTTTTCCAGGACGCCCGCCTTGACGAGCGCGCTCAGGCGCCGGGTCAGCATGTTGGGGGCGATGCCCAGACTTTCCTCGAACTGGTCGAAGTGCGTCAGCCCGTGCAGGGCGTCGCGAATGATCAGCATGCTCCACCATTCTCCGACCCGCTCCAGGCCGCGCGCTACGGGGCATTGCATCTTGCCGAAGCTCTTGTGTTTCATGGCGACATGCTAGCCCAATAACTTTCATTATGCAAGTAACTAGGCCTGGAAAAAGTTGTCCCGGAGCCATGGGTTAAACTGGGCGCATGGACAAGCGCGCGAATCAGGAACGATGAGACTGACCGATCTTCTCGGCATCGAACTGCCGATCATTCAGGCGCCGATGGCGGGCGCGCAGGCGAGTGCCATGGCGATCGCGGTTTCGAACGCGGGCGGCCTGGGTTCCCTGCCTTGCGCCATGCTCACCGCGGAAGGCTTGCGCAAGGAGCTGGAGTCGATCAAGGCGCAGACGAGCAAGCCTTTCAACGTCAACTTCTTCTGCCACGCGGCGCCCGTTGCCGATGCCGGACGCGAATCCGCCTGGCGCGCGGCACTCACGCCTTATTACAAGCAGTACGGGATCGATCCCGCGGGTATCCCGACCGGCCCGGGGCGCGCGCCGTTCAGCGCCGAGTTCGCCGACGTGCTGGAGCAGGTTGAGCCAGCGGTGGTGAGTTTTCATTTCGGCCTGCCGCCCGCGGATCTGCTGGCGCGGGTGAAATCCTGGCGCTCGAAAATATTCTGCTCCGCGACCACCGTCGAAGAAGCGCTTTGGCTCGAAGCGCACGGCGTCGATGCAGTCATTGCGCAAGGCCTGGAGGCGGGCGGACATCGCGGCATCTTCCTGTCGGATGTCCTGAGCACGCAGATCGGTACGTTTGCGCTGTTGCCGCAGATCGTGCGTGCGGTGAAAGTCCCGGTGATCGCCGCCGGCGGCATCGCGGATGCCAAAGGCGTTGCCGCCGCGCTGGCACTGGGCGCGGCTGGCGCGCAGATCGGCACCGCTTATCTGTTGTGCCCGGAAGCCACCATCACTACGATCCATCGCGCAGCGCTGAAGAGCGAAGCCGCGCGCCACACGGCGCTGACGAATCTTTTCACCGGCAGGCCGGCGCGCGGCATCATGAACAAGGTGATGAGAGAGCTCGGCCCCATCAGCAACTTACCGCCCGCATTCCCGCTGGCTACCTCGGCCATCGTTCCCTTGCGCGCAAAGGCGGAGGCCGAAGACTCCGGCGATTTTTCCCCGCTGTGGTCGGGTCAGAACGCGACCGGATGCAAGGAAATCCCGGCCGCGCAGCTCACGCGGGAGCTGGCGGCCGGTCTTTAGCCGGCAGGGGAAAGCAGAAAGCAGGAGAAGAAGGGATCATGCTTGGCTGATTGCGCATCCGCGGGCCGGCCGATAAACCGTGGCACAAACGGGAGAAACCGATGAGTATGCTCACCAAGGCTGTGGTAACCACTATCTTGCCGGTCAAGGACATGGCCCGGGCCCGCGACTTTTACGAGAACAAGCTCGGGCTCGAACCCAAAGGCTTTGCGGCCGACGGGAACTATCTTTTCGCTTGCGGCGGCGATGCTCACATTGCGCTCATCACCAAACCCGAAGGCACCAAAGCCGAGCACACGGCGCTGAGCTTCGAGGTCCGGGGCATTGAACGCGTAATCTCGGAACTGAAGGCAGAGGGGATCGTGTTCGAAGACTATGACTTTCCCAACCTCAGGACCGTCGATCACGTCTGCGTCCTCGGCTCGGAAAAGGCGGCCTGGTTCAAGGACAGCGAGGGCAACTATCTGTGCGTGCACGAAGGGCCGCACTGAGAATGGTTTAGGGTGACCCAGGCCAGGCGAAGAGCGCGCATGGCTTCATGTGTGCATGCGCCAGCACCTTATGGCACCAATCAACGCAAGTAACGCAGACATATTTCCGATTCTGCGTCGTCCGGGACTTGCGCAACCGCACCGGCGCCCCCATTTCCCGACCATCCCGTCACGATCCTCCACGGTAACCTCAGATGACAAATTCTCGCATTGCGCGGCTCCCGGGCTTCACGCTGGCAGCCTCTCTCGCAGCAGTCTTTTTCGCCTTGACACTGGTAGCACATGATGCCGACGCCCGGCGCCTCGGCGGCGGCAAGACTTTCGGCAAGCAATCCTCCACCGTCACCCAGCAGCAGGCCGCTTCCCCATCGAAGCAGGCTTCCGCGCCGCCCGCCACCGCGCCCGCACCCGCACCGCAACCCGCCGGCAATCGCTGGCTGGGTCCGCTCGCCGGGCTGGCCGCCGGCCTGGGCATCGCCGCGCTGCTGTCGCACTTCGGTCTCGGCGGCGCATTCGCCGAGGGGCTGGGCAGCATACTTCTCATCGGGCTGCTGGTGATGGCGGGTGTATTCATCTGGCGGATGCTTCGCCGCGGCACGGCCTCGCCTGTTCCCGTGCGGCCCATGGAACCTGCCTATGCGACCCCGGCGCCCCAAGCCGCGAATTCCAACGGGGAAGTGAGCGTGCTCGGTACGCCGCTCCCCGCATCGACTCCCGCACCCGCACTTGCGGCCGCGCCCTGGGGCGTGCCCGCGGATTTCGACGTGGCCGGATTCCTCCGCAACGGCAAGGTGCACTTCATCCGCATGCAGGCGGCGTGGGACGAGAAGAACCTGGCCGATATCCGTGAATTCACCACGCCCGAAGCGTTCGCCGAGATCAAGATGCAACTCGACGAGGAAAAGGGTGCGGTCAACAAGACCGATGTCGTCAACCTCGAAGCGGTCCTGCTCGGCATCGAGACCGGACCGACCGACTATCTCGCCAGCGTGCGTTTCTCCGGTGCGATGCGCGAGAACAACCAGGCCGAAGCCACGCCTTTCGAGGAAGTCTGGAACCTCAGCAAACCGGTGGAGGGCCGGGGCGGATGGCTGCTCGCCGGCATCCAGCAACTGCAGTGAAAAACGGGGCCGGCGAAAGCCGGCCCCGTTTGGTATCTAATGTCCCGCAATTTCTGCCCGCGTTATCGGAGTTGTTATACGGATGCAGGGACGGCAGAGTTATTGCGTTTGATGCCAGTAGGATATGATAAATGCCGCCAGTATTATTAATTCATATGCGGACATTGGTGACCGTTTAATCACTGTTGGACGTCTCACTTTAGAACATGTGTGAGTTTCTAAAAGAGATAGGGGCGGGAGCTTCCCCACTACTCGCTGCCCTTGTCGCATACCTGCTGGGCTTGCGAGCCTATCAACTGCAGCGGGAGTATGAGCTCGTTCGCAGACGCTACCTTGACGAAGGTCTCGACGCTTTCGCTGCTGACGTTGAACACGCCCTCGCAGTGTTCAAAAACAATTCGCAGCATGGCTTGACGATCCTGAAATTCTATCGAGAGATGGATGCGGCGATCAGAAAAGAGCTTCTTGATACTGGGTTCATGGATATCGAGATGTCTCAATTCCGGGTTCGTCCCAACTATCGGGTAGGAGCGCTAGTGGGCGATAAGGTCTTCTAGAATATTCAGCAGCTTTTGTTCGCCTTCGTTGGAAGTGCTAATACCTTCTTCCGGGACGACCTGGGCGGCGCGATAAAGCACGCGGCTTCTGGCGGAGCATTGAAGGGCACTAAAGAGGACATGATCAAAGGTTACGTCGCGGAGTGTGAGCAACGATTGGCGACAGCTAACCGATACCATGTTCTCCTCGCTGAAGTACAAGCTATTACAAACGAGTTGGAGAAGGGTCGCTTTACGCTCTCAACTATTCAAAAGTTCAAAGAGCGATCCGCGGTCAAGCAGAGCGTAAATCGTCTAAAGGAGGCTTTCGCTGACAAACTTGAAAAGTACGAGGCCTGAAGTGCAGACGTCCAACAACGCAATGCACCGGATCGTCAACAGTCGGCTTCGCCGCCTGTTGACGACCGACAAAAACAAAAACCGGGTCGGACCAGCGTAAGTCTTTAATCTCCGGAGAGAGAATCGAAATTTAGGAGAGATTTAGATGCTTAGCGGGCTCTTTTCATCGATGAAAAGATCGTTCCAAGCAAAGAGGGTGGTGCTTCAGTTACCGCCCCCTGGTTGCACGGCCTGCGGGGTCCGGAGTAACCTGACCGCATGGAAACGCCAGTTATCTTCTGTGGCCCTGATGTAATGGGCGGCACCCCGGTTTTTGCCGGCACTAGGGTGCCGGTCCAGACGCTACTTGACTACCTTGAAGCAGGAGAGTCCATCGACGACTTTCTCGCGGGTTTCCCTTCGGTCAGCCGAGACCAAGTCATCGAGTTCCTCGAGCAAGCGAAAGACCGTCTAGTTGCCTCTGCCTCGTGAAGGTCCTTTAGGTCTGCCGCTTCAGAAACTCCACCAGCAACGCGCTCACCTTCTCCGGCTGTTTCTGCTGCACCCAATGTCCCGCGCCATCGATCGGATGGCATGCCCAGCATGTTGGTCAGCACGTCGTTGCGTATCTTGATCATGTCGCCGCCGGGTCGCTGGTAGATTCCCCAGTCGCTCTTCCTCGCGATGAAGCATGACGGCACATCGATCGTGCGGCCGGAGAAGATTTACGGTTGGCTGCCGCTGCGCTATCTGGGCTATATTGCTTTTGTATCAGGGCAGGGGTAAGGTCCCGGCCACCTCTTTTTTCACATAGGCTGCGATAGTGCAAACGAATAATCCACGCCAATCTGCAGCCCCCACTTCCACTCTGACCTTACTCGCTCTCGGCGTCGTCTACGGCGATATCGGCACCAGTCCGCTGTATGCCGTCAAGGAAACGTTTTCACCGAGCCATGGCATTGCCCTGGTGCCGGAAAACATAATTGGCGGCGCATCGGCCATCTTCTGGGCATTGATGATCGTGGTGTCATTGAAGTACGTGACACTGGTTCTTCGTGCCAACAACCGCGGCGAAGGTGGGATCATGGCGTTGCTCGCGCTTGCCACGTCTTCGATTCGCAATCGCCCGCGATGGACCACTGCATTGCTGCTCGTGGGGGTGTTCGGTGCGTCGCTGTTTTACGGCGATGCAATCCTGACACCCGCAATTTCGGTCTTGTCCGCCGTCGAGGGTCTGGAGGTGGGCACTTCGGCGTTCCAGCCTTATATCGTGCCCATTGCAGTGGCTTTGCTGATCTTACTGTTTGTCATCCAGAAACACGGCACGCAGATAGTGGGCAGCTTGTTCGGTCCCGTATGCGTAGTCTGGTTTATCGCGCTTGCAGCGAGCGGCATTTGGGAAATCATCCAACAACCGGTGATCCTCAAGGCTTTGGACCCCCGTCATGCCTTGCATTTCGCAACCGGCCACGGCTTTGCGTCCTTTGTCGTCCTGGGTGCGGTATTGCTCGCGCTCACGGGGGCCGAGGCGATGTACGCCGACATGGGCCACTTCGGCAAGCGAGCCATCCGCATCGCATGGTTTGGTCTGGTGGCCCCTGCGTTGGTCTTGAATTACTTCGGCCAGGGTGCGCTTCTGATTGGCAATCCTGAAGCGATCAGCAATCCGTTCTACCTCGCCTATCCTTCTTGGGCGCTGTTTCCGATGGTCGGTTTGGCCACTGCGGCCACCATCATCGCCTCGCAGGCCACCATCTCAGGCGCGTACTCCATGACGCAGCAGGCAATCCAACTGGGCTATCTGCCGCGGATGAATGTCCAGCACACTTCTGAAAAAACGTTCGGGCAAATCTACATTCCGGCCGTGAACTGGATATTGCTCGCCTTCGTTCTTGCCGCCGTGGTGGGCTTCGGCTCCTCGTCCCGTCTGGCATCGGCTTACGGGGTCGCCGTCATGGGAACGATGGTGGCGACCACGTTTCTGACCTTCTTCGTCGTTCGTTATCGCTGGGGCTATCCGCTCTGGCTCTGTCTGCTCGCGACGGGGTTCTTCATGGTGATCGACCTGACCTTTTTCGCCGCCGCCATGCATAAGGTGTTCGAGGGTGGCTGGTTCCCGCTTCTGTTCGGCTCGGCGGTGTTCACGGTCATGATGACGTGGAGACGAGGCCGGGAAATCCTGTTTCAAAAACTAAGCGCAGCATCCGTTCCATTGTCCGACCTGCTCGAGAGCCTGTTTCGCGCTCCGCCGCAGCGGGTGCAGGGCACGGCGGTGTTTCTCACTGCAATAGCGGATGTGGCGCCGAACGCGCTCCTGCACAGCCTGAAGCACTATAAAGTACTGCACGAACGTGTAGTGTTCATGACGGTGGAGTTCCTGGATGTACCCTGGGTGTCGGACCAGGAGCGCGTCAACGTCGAGGAAATGCACAAGGATTGCTTTCGTGTGCGGGCAAAGTATGGATTCATGGAACTACCCGACGCGATTCGCGCGCTGGATGCGGCGCGAATTAAGGGGCTCACTTGCGAGCTGGCTGATACATCATTCTTCATTTCCCGGGAGAAGATCGTTCCCATCGCCGGCGCAGGAGGAATGGCGCTTTGGCGGGAGCGGCTATTCGCCGCCATGGCGCGTAACGCCGGAAGCATCAGCGACTACTTCAATATTCCAGCGAACCGAACCGTCGAACTCGGTACTCGCATAGAGATATAGATGCCATGTGCCATGAGGGTAAGGCTTGGCTAATTGCATATCGGAACTTTTCGGAGGGCGAGTGAGACCGAACTGTACTAACCCCGATCCCGTAATTTTGCCAATTGGTTATGTCGGAAAGCTCATGTTCACGCCGCGCGCTTGAATGTGGCTCCAGATCGATGACTTATTTGGCCAGGTTTGCGGAAAGAAACGGGCTAGCTGCGAAGACTTATGGCGAAAAAGAACAGTGCCGGAGTTCTTCTATATCGAATCCGCTCCGGAGTGCTGGAGGTTTTTCTGGTGCATCCCGGCGGCCCATTCTGGGCAAAGAAGGATGCCGGCGCCTGGTCGGTCCCGAAAGGCGAGTACGAAGAGGGCGCCGATACCCTGGAAGCGGCAAAGCGGGAATTTTTCGAAGAAACCGGGTCGCCGATTGACGGACGATTTGTTGCCCTGACGCCGCAGAAGCAGCGTAGTGGAAAACTGGTTCACGCCTGGACGGTAGAGGGGGATATCGATGCCTCTTCCGTCAGGAGCAATAAATTTTCAATGGAATGGCCGCCTCGCTCAAGCAAGCAGCAGGAATTTCCTGAAGTCGACAAAGGTGAATGGTTCACAATTCCAGCCGCCCGGGAAAAACTGCTGGCAGGCCAGCGCGGGTTCCTGGACGAGTTGGAGAAAAAGCTTCGACTCCCCTCCGCTAATTAGCCAGCCGCTTCAGAAACTCCACCAGCAACGCGCTCACCTTCTCCGGCTGTTCCTGCTGCACCCAATGTCCCGCGCCGTCGACCAGATGGCAGCCCAGCATGTTCGTCAGCACGTCGTTGCGCATCTTGATCATGTCGCCGCCGGGTCGCTGGTAGATTCCCCAGTCGCTCTTCCCCGCGATGAAGCATGACGGTACATCGATCGTGCGGCCGGAGAAAAGCTGCAGCTCGGCGGTATTGGCGCCGCTGGTGTTACAGCGGTACCACTGCAGGCCGCCTTGAAATCCGTTGCGTCCATACTCTTCCGCGTAGACCGCCAACTCGTTGTCGGGCAGCCATTTGTTCGCCGCTATTTCGGACGCCGACGGCATCTCCTTCGCCACCGTCTCGGCCATGCCCTCGTTCAGATCCATGATGTAGTAGGTCGGCATTTTCTCCAGCTCGCCTGCTGTCCAGGACTTGAGCGGGAAAGGTTGGTTCTGCTTCCAGTCCGCGCTCTTGTGGTGATAGTACGCACGCATGAAGGCGTGAACGCCCTGGTGGCATTTCCACATGTTGTCGTTGGCTTCGCGCGTGGAGTAGTACCAATGATAGTGTTTGCGCGGGCGCTTCAAGGCGGCCAGGTCGTCGTGGATACTGTCGCGTGCCTTCGACGGGCCTCCGCTGTCCGTGTTGAACGGCAGCGGTGGCGGGCCGGCAAACGGCGCGCTCATCATGGCGGCGGAACGGAATACATCCGGTCGTATCAGCGAACACCAGGCCGCGACGTAGGAGCCGGCGTCGTGGCCGAATACCGCTGCCACGGATCGATAGCCCAGCGCCGAGGTCAATCCCATTACGTCCCGCGCCAGGTTGAGTATGCGGAAAGAGGCGACATCGCCGTCGTAGTTGCCGTCCCATCCGGTGGTGCGCCCGTATCCGCGCTGATCGGGCGCGACGACGTGATAGCCTGCCGCCGCGAGCAGCGGCATCACCTTTCTCCAGCTATAGGCGAGTTCGGGGAAGCCGTGAAGCAGGACGACGAGAGGGCGGTTGCGCGTCTCGAAGCCCGCTTCCAGGATATGCATCCTGAGGCCGTTGACGCCTTCCACGAAACGGGAACGGATGCCGGGCGGCAGGACGGATTGGGGGAGAGGAGCAATCTGAGCCATATTTGCCTAGGTTGACACGCGTCGATGTGAAAGAAGCCAACCATAGCAAAAAGCCGCCGGTTTAGGTTCCAGTGAGTGTTTTTGACGAGGCCTACAGCAACTTCCTCCAATTCTGGCATCCGCGGGTGGTGCTAGGATTACGTCATCATGACGGCGCGCGGCTTCACTCTCTTCGATACGTCCATCGGCCGCTGCGGCATCGCATGGAGCGAGCGCGGCATCGTCGGCGTGCAGCTCCCCGAATCGCGCGAGCCCGAAACCCGGGCCCGGCTGCTCCGGCGTCATCCCGACGCAATAGAGGCATCCCCGCCGCCCGAGATTCAGCGGGCGCTCGATAGTATCGTCGCCCTGCTGGCCGGCGAGGCGGCGGATCTTTCCATTGCCGTGCTCGACATGCATCATGTTCCACCTTTTCACCGCCGCGTCTATGAGGTTGCGCGCACCATCCCGCCGGGCGCGACGCTTTCGTACGGCGAGATTGCGAAGCAAATGAGCGCGGGCGGTTCCGCGCGCGCCGTGGGACAGGCGCTCGGACGCAATCCGTTTGCCGTCGTCGTCCCCTGTCACCGGGTTCTCGCGGCAGACGGAAAGATCGGCGGATTCTCCGCCAACGGCGGCATCGCGACGAAGCTGCGCATGTTGTCGATCGAAGCCGCACGGACGAGCGGGCGGGACGCGCTGTTCGAAGGCGATGGCACGTTCGGGTTCGATCCGGCCATCGCGGTCGCGCACCTGCGCGAAGCCGATCCCGTTCTGGCGAAACTTATCGACGAGGTCGGCCCTTTCCGCATGCAGCTTAGAAAGGCGCGGAGCATTTTCGTGGCGCTCGCCGAAGCGATCGTCTACCAGCAACTCAACGGCAGGGCTGCAGCGTCCATTTTTGCGCGGGTCTGTGCGTTGTTCCCTGTTGCGCAGGGCCTGACAGCCGAGCAGGTTCTGCGTATCTCGGACCAGAAGCTCCGTGGTGCCGGCCTCTCGAATTCCAAACTGCTGTCGATCAGGGACCTCGCGCGCAAGGCCGCGGACGGCGAAATTCCGACGTTGGCCGAGGCGCATCGCATGGACGACGAGACGCTCATCGAGCGCCTCACGCAGGTGCGCGGCATCGGCCGCTGGACCGTGGAAATGTTGCTCATCTCCCGGCTGGGCCGCCCCGACGTATTGCCCGTGGACGACTATGGCATCCGTGCCGGTTTCGCCGCTGCCTTCAGGAAACGCAAATTCCCGGCGCCGAAGGACTTGGTAAAACCCGGCGCGAAGTGGAAGCCCTACCGCACGGTGGCGAGCTGGTATTTGTGGCGGGCTGCGGATCTCGCGAAACAGGGTAAATCCTGAACCACGGAGGACACGGAGAGCACGGAGAACAGCAAGACAAAAACACGAATGAACAATGGAGGCTGTTGACTACCCGATCCGAAATTTGCCAGCCCATGCACCATCGGATGGCACGCTGAATAGCTGTTCATTCCCATTCTTTCTTGGCCTTTCCTCCGTGTTCTCCGTGCCCTCCGTGGTTCAGGATCTGCGGTTCGAGTGAGATTCTCAGATTGTCGGCGCCGCGAGGCGGCGCAGGAAGAACTCCCCGCGCACTTTCCAGCTTTCTCCGTTGCCGGCGGACTCCCGGTTGATCCAATGGAACGAATCCCGTGTGATCCCGGTAAAGAGCCACTGGCAACGTTTGCCTTCTTCGGTGCGGTACTCCTGAACGATCTCGTCGCCGACCTTGCGTCCGGTCATGCGATTGAAAGCCTGTTTGACCGGGTCGATCCAGGTGACGTGCCAGAGATCGTTCTGCGGATCGTAGACGCGAAACGTGGAGCCGTGCATCAACAGTCGCTCGTCGTCCTTGCGGCCATGACGCGACGGCGCGATCCAAACGTCCTGTATGGCTCGTCCCTCCAGCACCCAGCCGAAATGCACTTCCGCCGTCGTCTCGCGGCGGATGCCTTCGGCGTCCAGATATTTCAGCGTCCCGTCCCACGAGCCGACGAATTGTCCGTACAGCATCATCTGCGCCGCACGGTCCGGCGCCGGCCCGTCCGCGTGCAATACCTGCAGCATCGGCAGTTCCCCGGAAATCATGTTCGCCGCTACGTAACCATCCAGCGATCATTCTGGATCGCGGGCGACCGTTCGATCTTGGAAAATCTTGCGATCGCCACTTGTCGGGATGACGCAACAGGGCTTCGAGAGCATCGAGCCGCTCTCCCCAGTAGCGTGCGTAGAAGCCTAGCCGATTGCGGGCTCGCGTCGACGGTCGTAGACTCGGCACATGTTGAAAAGGACTGAATTGCGCAGCGGGCCGGTTTCGGTCGTCGACTACCGCTGCACGGCCGGGCCGGCCGAAAAGCCTTTTACCGAGGTGCATCGCAGCTACTCGGTGTCCTATGTGCGCAAGGGCAGCTTCGGTTATCGCACGCGCGGGCAAAGCTTCGAACTGGTGGCAGGCTCCGTGCTCATCGGCAATGCCGGCGACGAGTTCATGTGCACCCACGACCACCATATCTGTGGCGACGAGTGCCTGGCTTTTCACCTGGAGCCGGAAGCGGTGGAAACCATCGGACTCCGGACCGGCATCTGGCGCAGCGGCGGCCTGCCGCCGCTGGCGGAGCTGATGGTGATCGGCGAACTCGCCCAGGCCGCGGCTGAAGGCAGATGCGATGTCGGACTCGACGAACTTGGCTGGTTGTTCCCGGCCCGTTTTGCCCAGGTCGTATCGGGACGAAAACAGCCGCCGCCGGAAGCCGGTTCGCGCGATCGTCGCCGCGCGGTGGAAGCGGCGCTCTGGCTGGATGCGCATTCGCACCAGCCGATCGATCTCGACGGCGCAGCCAAGCAGGCCGGGTTGAGTCCGTTCCACTTCCTGCGCCTGTTCGCGAAGGTCATCGGCGTGACGCCGCACCAGTACCTGGTGCGATCGCGCTTGCGCCACGCGGCGCGCCTGCTGGCCGACGATGCCCGGTCGATCACCGACATCGCCTTCGACGTCGGCTTCGCCGACCTCTCCAACTTCGTGCGCACCTTCCATCGCGCCGCCGGCGTTTCGCCTCGCAACTTCCGCAAGGCGGCGAAAGGCGATCGCAAGTTTTTCCAAGATCGGCTGGCCGCGCTGTCCTAACATGATCTCCTCGCAACAGAGGAGATCGTCATGGTCGACCATATCGGATTGAAAGTGAAAGACCTGGACGCCGCCGTGCGTTTTTATTCGGCGGCACTTGCGGCGATGGGCCATGTGCTTTGCACGAAGGAGGATTCGTATGCGGGTCTCGGGCCGAAGGGCGAACCGGGGCTGTGGCTTTACGCGGCGAAGGATGCGAAAGGACCCGGCGTGCATGTGGCGCTGCGTGCCCGCGATCGAACTGCCGTCGACCGCTTCCACAAGGAAGGCCTCAAGGCCGGCGGACGCGACAACGGCGGCCCTGGAATCCGCACCGACTACAGCCCCAACTACTACGCCGCGTTTCTGCTCGATCCGGATGGCAACAACGTGGAGGCGGTCTGCACCGGCTAGCGCCATCCCAATCTCATCCGGCGCCCATCAAGAGCATTGAATAGAACCTTCTGCATCGCGGGGCGGAGAGAGATATGAAAGAGGCGATCAGTCGGTCACCTCTTTTCATTACAATGGGTCCGAGCCGATCACCAACGATCAGGCATAACGAAATCGTCAGGAGTCTTCATGTCGCTGCAAACGTGGCTGCTTTATATTGCGGCCGTGTTCGTCCTCACGGTAACCCCGGGGCCCAGCGTGCTCCTGGCAACCGTAAAACGCAGCGGCGGCTCCTGAGTGAACTCTTCAAAACTACGTAAGGCCGGCATGCCCTTTCGCTGGCTCATTGCGGCAGTCCTGCTCATGCCTTTAGCCGGGCACGGCAACGAAGAAGAGGACCTGAAATCCGCGGTGATCACGCGTTGCATGTACGAAGTTGCCGAGTTTGGCGAGGAGTTGGTCAGGATCTGCATCGACGAAGACCTGGCTGCGGCCAACGCGCTTGCGCAATATCCTGCGAACTTTGCGGAAATTGTGAACAACTGCTCCCAACGAAGGCAGAATCACGCATGGGCAATGGTGAAGGTCTGCGCGGACATGGAAATCGCCGCCGAGGCTGCGCTGACTGCCTACGACGGGAAATACGCGCCGCTGATCGAGGAATGCCGCGCAAAGACCGGCAAGCAGGGTCCCGCGAAGGTCAAGGCCTGCGTGGATCAGGCCATCGAAGGTAAGTGACCAGGGCTAGATCCGGTCGTACGTCAAAGCTCTTATGCTTTTCGCGCTTTGGCGGCCGCTCAATGACCCAACGGGGAGCCTGAAGTGTTTGAAACCTTTGAACGCCAACGCATCGCAATCGGGGATGTCTCGATCAACTGTGTGACCGGGGGCAAGGGGCCGCCCGTGCTCCTGCTCCACGGTTTCCCGCAGAATCTGGCGATGTGGGCGAGAACCGCCCCGATGCTCGCCGACAGATTCACCGTGGTTTGCGCCGACCTCAGGGGCTATGGCGACTCATCGAAACCGAAGTGCGCACCGGACAACGATAACTATGCGTTTCGCCCGATGGCGCAGGATCAGGTCGAACTGATGAAGCAGTTGGGTTTCGATCGCTTCCATGTAGTGGGCCACGACCGTGGCGGGCGCGCGGCCCATCGCATGGCGCTCGACCGACCGGATGCCGTCGCGTCGCTCGCGGTACTCGACATCGTGCCGACCTGGGCAATGTTCATGGATACCACGCGCAAGATCGCCGGCACGTACTGGCACTGGTATTTCCTGTCGCAGCCGTCGCCGTTCCCCGAACACATGATCGGGCTCGATCCGGATTTCTTCTACGAAACCTGCCTGGTCGGATGGGGTGCGACTCGGGTGGAAGATTTCGACCAGGAGATGCTTGCCGACTATCGCCGCTGCTGGCGCAATCGGGAAATGATTCATGGATCCTGCTCCGACTACCGGGCTGCAGCCACCGTCGACCTCGAACACGACGGCGCGGACATCGACAAAAAGGTGGCTTGCCCGACGCTGGTGTTCTTCGGCGCAAACGGCAGCATGGCGAAGCATTTCGATATCCCGGCCGAGTGGCGCAAGCGCTGCGCGAACGTGCAGGTCGAGTCGCTGCCTGGCGGGCATTTCTTCATCGACCAGTTTCCCCGGGATACGGCGCGCGTGCTCTCGGGCTTCCTCTCGCGCTGTCCGCTCTAGACGGCGCGAGCTTCACGCAGGAACGAGATAGGACCTGCGCAAGGTCTGCTCGATGAATACCCGCGCATCTTCGACAACGAAGGGTTGGCCGTCGGCGAGCCTTTCTGCATATTCGAAGAACGGGACGAATAGCTGACCCTGATCCACCGGCTTTCTCAGTTTGAACTGACTGTCGCGCCGGATGAGCTCTTTCCACGCCGCACGGACCTCGGCCCAGAACGGTTCGGTCTTGTCGAAATAGTCCCTGCCCGGCGTGAAATCGTAGTTCCTGATGCGCTCGTAGCGTGCCGCGCCATATTCGCGCGCCAGATAGGGGATGGCGTCCCGTGGTTTTCCGGCTTCATCCAGCACCAGCTTCAAATTGTTTTCCTCCTGTAGCCACCCGGTCGGCGTGATGGTGTGGCGGTTGGTTCCCACCAGAACCTGATAGTCGCTGCGCACGCTCCATTCGCGCCGCGGCAGCGGCCGCCAGGTTTCATCGCTGATCCAGGTCGAGAAACTGTCGCTGTGCTGCCAGCGGCCCGGCGCGGCATAACGCGGCGAGTCGTCGACCTGATACACCGACTGCACCCATGCGCCGCGGCGCTGATCTTCGGAAATTTTTCTGAGAACCCAGGCATTCGATCCCTGATAGACCAGCGCGGCGTCGGCTTCGTATCGCCATTCCTGGCGCCAGTGGCGGGTGACGAAGGGCTCGCTCTCGCTGCCGTCCTGCTGCAGCACCCGCATCACCAGAACATGCTGCAGGGCGATGAAATCCCCGCGATCCTCGCTGACGAAGACAGTCTCGGTACCCCAACTCTGGTAAGGCGCGTCCGGCTTCAGCGCCGGGTCGAACCTCGCCACTTCGAGAAAGTCGAAACTCACGCGATAAGGGCCGGCCATCGCGAGGATCGCGCGACGATCGCGCTCGAAATCGCTCAGACCGGCTGCATGCAGACGTTTCCATTCTTCCGCCGGCTCCGTGTCCAGCGTAACCGCTGCGCCTTTGGTGCTGGAGCCGCGCGGTTTGAGCATGCCTTCGCCGATGGGCCAGGCAAAGGTATAACGACTGATCCCGGCCGCCTCCGGCGAACCGGATTCATATGCGTGAACGGCGGCGGGCAGCAGGGCAAGAGCGACCAGGATTGCGGGCAGACGCATGGCGGATACTCGGTGAAGAGACGGACCACTCCATTCTAGATGATTGACGTCGGCGGGATCGGATTGTCGCCGGTCAACGCCATTGGCATGATCTCCGATTCAGGCCCATGATGCATGCAACTCGGCCGAAGCGCCGCGGTCAAACGGCGGGTTTGCACAATCGTGAGCAAACTGCCTGGCTATTTAATTTACAAGAGGAGAAGACCCATGAAGTTCAACTCTGCAATTGCGGCAGCGGTCATGTTGAGTTTTACCGTCGCGGGATTGGCGGCGTGCGAGAAGAAGGGCCCGGCAGAGCGAGCCGGCGAATCGATAGACAACGCGGCGAAGAAAGTCGGCGAGAAAATGGAAGAAGCCGGCGAGAAAATCAAGGACGTGGTCAAGGACGCGAAGAAGTAAGGAAGGACAGACGTGCACGCCGGCACCCGAATGCATGATCCACTAACGTGGTTCGCCTTGCCGGCGCTGCTTGCGCTCATGATTCCGCCTGGCCTGCTCGCCGCTTCCGTGCTGGCGTAGCTCTTCGTGCTGCGCTCTGGCGCGCTGTCGCCGGATCCCGGTGCTCTCGTTCGCCGCCTTTCCATCCGGATGATGTTCCCGGAGCCGTGCGTGCTCGCCACGGGTGGCTTCCACGCGATGCTCGAAGCGCTGTTTCAGCAATTGTAGTTTTTTCTCGCGCCGAGACTGAATCGCTCGCATGCGGTTGGCCAGCGGTCGGTCGATCTCGGCGTGGCGCCGGTAGAACGCGGGAACGGCCGGCAGCACTCGCGGCGCCTGTGCGCCCTTATGATCGGTGAATCCGGCTTGTCCGGCCTTGAGGCTCACTTCGCCGCGCGGTGTGCGCAGGAAAGTCTCGCCTTCGTTGACCTTGTCGTAGACGCCGGGCTCGACGCCCGGCTCCGTCGACCCCTGGGGGTAATAGGCGGTCTCATGGTCGGTCCCGCGTATGCCCAGGGTGACGACCGGCGTGGTGAGCCGGTAGCTCGGCGGGTTGAACGCGCCTATCGCCCCGGTCACCGAACGCATCGCGCCTTCCAGCAGCGATAGCCAGCTTTTGCTGCCGGCCTTGTCGGTCTCCGAATAAACATAGGCGTCGATGCGCAACCGAGTTTTCCCTCTCAGCGTGAGGGAACCGCCGTCCGCCATCTCGAGCAAAACCCAGGCATCCGCCGCCGTGGCAACCAAGTCGCCCTGGTTGACGGCGGCGCCGACGGCGAGCGGCTGCGCGGCCGCGCCATTCCTGGAGATGCTCACCGCTCCGGACAACGAGTCGACTGTTCCGGCGACTGCCGCCATCGCCGGTGCCGCCAGTGCCCACGACATTCCCGCACCGATGACATAAGCCGCAAGCCGCATCATCTTCATCGCCCTCCTCCAGCAAGGTTTTCCGGGACAACCTGCATCCACATCATATATGCGCGTGGACTCGATTGGAGACGCTGTTGCGGCGGCGAGAGACATGCGTGCCGCGGGGGTGGAAGTGACGGAACCGAAGCCCCGTCCCGACTATGCTCCCGATTACCGGGCGACGTTCTTCAACGATCCGGACGGCATTCGTGTGGAAATCACGAGCTGTCGGCAGGAACGGCAGGAACGGCATGACCGGTGGGAGTCGAATTCGGCGTAACCGGACTTGGCGTCGGCCAATCCGTATCTGTTCTGCAAATGGGTGGCGGCGTACAATTTGCCGGCGCGAAGGGCGAGGGTTTAAATGAGCCGAGGGTTCAAATGAGCGAGGTGGAGAAAATCGAAGACCGGGTCAAGAGACTCTCCGCCGAGGAATTGGCCAGGTTTCGGGCCTGGTTTGCGGAGTTTGATGCCCAAGCATGGGATCGTCAGATCGAGGCCGACTCCGGGGCCGGCAAACTCGACCGCCTCATTGAGGAGTCGATGGCCGATTACAAGGCGGGCAAGACGCGCTCCCTTTGAAACACACCGCATCTTCCCGATTCTGGGCGCTCTACGGTGCGCTGCCGCAGGGCAGGATGTGCGCGAAACGGCGGACAAGAACTTCCAACTCCTCAAGGTTGATTCTCGGCATCCCTCGCTCCATTTCAAACGCATCGGCAAAGTCTGGTCTGTGCGAATCGGTGATCGCTATCGCGCCCTCGGGCACGAGGTGCCGGGCGGAATTCATTGGTTCTGGATCGGTACTCACGCGGAGTACGACAAGATCGTTGTTTGAGCGCGCACCGCGCCGTCAAGTAAATGCAAGCTTTGCAGGGTTGGGTGAAGATGCTATTTGCGGAGCGGGGGCAGAGGGGGGACGTCATGATCCACAATTCCGTTTCGCTATTCACGCTTTCCTGCTGTATACCTGTCTGGCAGACCCCGGCCATTTCGCGGAGACCGTGCGAATCGCGGTGATCGAGCCACTGAGCGGGCCGCCCGAGATGATCGGCAAATGGTGGAGCAACCACGTGCAGATGGCAGTCGATTATGAGAGCGAATTACGGAGAGGAACATCATGCAGATAGGAAAATGGGTGGTGATAAGCGTTGCCCTCGTCTTTGCGTGGACTACCGCTTCGGGTGACATGGCGGCGCGAGCTGCTGATGGAGTGGCAGACCTTTTCAAAAGAATAGACGAGCCGGAGCACTTGAAGAAGGAGCGTCTGGGCTCCGAAATCTACGAGCATGAAAAAATCTACTTTATAGCGGGTGGGGATTCAGCGGACTTCGATGCCAAGTTTCAATTGAGCCTGAAAGTGCGCCTGTTCAGTGATTTTTTCGTCAGTTATTCTCAGACCAATGTGTGGGATCTTGGGAAGCCTTCCGCGCCTTTTCATGACACCAGCCACAGACCGGCGTTTTTCTACTACAAACCTGACCTAGTGACGCCATCATTTGGCACGGTTGGGCTGGCAGCGGGTATTGAACATGAGTCCAATGGCAAAGGCGGTGTCGATTCACGCAGCATGTGGATCGGTTTCGTGCAACCCCAATTGAGAGTAGGACCCGACGACGACTACCACTGGCGTATAGCGCCCAAGCTGTATGGATACATAACGAAAGAGGAAAACAACTCCGATATAGCCAAATACCGGGGTTATGGGGATTTTGCCGTAGTCTATCGTCACGACAGGGCGTGGGAATTCGGTGTGACCGCAAGAGTGGGGAAGGACTTCGACAAAGGGAGCGCGCAACTGGATATATCCTATCCAATCGAAAGAATATTCAGTGGAGTGCCAGGATACTTCTACGGCCAGATGTTCACCGGGTACGGAGAGACACTGCTCGACTACAACGTCCGGCGAAACGATCAAATCCGGTTTGGTTACATGCTGGTCAGAGATAGATGACGCCAATCCGCTTGACTGGTTCGCCACACTCGGTGCGGGGGAAAGTGTGACGAACGGCTGTCTTGGCGTCCAGGCGCTGGAGCGGATCGCCGTTCGAGCACCGCGAAGATGCTCCGGTGCGGTCCGGAGGGCGAGGGCTATCGGGCGATAGCGCTTTATGTGGGGTGAACCTTCTTCAGCCGTGAGGATTCGGGAATGGTGTCTTGTGCCATCACTGAGGCCTCACCTCATCGTTCTCGCCAGAGAGCCATGAACGACCTCGTCGAGTACCTCTCCGGGCTTCAGGCGGGATCGCCTGACGGCAAGCCGTTCCTGCACGAGTATCGGGGAGAGTTGTCGCTGCATTTCGGACCCGAGACCATACAGAGCCGGATGCAGCGTCATGCGCCGGATGAACTGGTGCTCGGCTACACCAAGGCGATGATGTCATTCCTGCTGTTTCAGCCTGCCCCGGCCCGCATCGCAATGATTGGATTGGGCGGCGGTTCGATGGCGAAGCACTGCCTTCGAACCCTGCCCTCGGTGGATTTCACGGCCATCGAAATCAGTCCCGAGGTGATCGCCTTCCGATCGGAGTTCGCCATTCCTCCCGACAGCGAGCGGTTTCGCATCATTTGCGGCGACGGCGCTGATTGGGTGGGCGACGCTTCGCACCGGGCGGATGCGCTGATCGTCGATGGTTTCGACCTAAGCGGACAGCCGCCCCAGCTATGCAGCCAAGATTTCTACGACCAGTGCAATGCGCGGCTTTCTGAAACCGGCGTCCTAGTTACCAACTTGTGGGGCAGCGACGTGCAGTATGGCGCCTGCATCTCGCGTTTGCGCCGCAGTTTCGACGATCAGGTGGTGTCCGTTTCCTCCGAGGATCCCGAAAACAGGATCGTGTTCGCCTGCAAGGGGCCGGAGTACCCGCCGCCGGAGCGAGAGCTTCTCAGGCGCGCTCGCGAGCTCAACGCCGTGCACCGGATCAATTTCACGCCGACCGCCGAGGCGATCCTGCGCCGGCTAAGACGTGTCGGCAAGCAGAGCGGGAATTAAATCGTTCGCTCGAGCGTTCATTCGGGCTGCGACGCACTTGGGGTTTCTTAGACATGCAATTCGGGCGGTGAAATTGATCGTCCAAGGAGTGAATGCACCCTGCCTGTAACGAAAATCTCGAAGTATTCTGAATCTTGACGAGGCCCGGCCCGGAATCCTCGGCACATCAACGGCTTCGATTTCGAAACGGCTCGGTAAGCGAGACGCTGCGTGGACCGCGCTTGAGCAGTACCATCACTTCACGCTCGCATTAATGTTTTGCGGCGCTAAAGCGAATTCGGCACATACTTCTTTTTACGCCATTCGAACTCGAAATAATCGATCAGTTGACTGGGCTTGCTATAAGGTTCTTGGGGTCGCGGAACCATGTAGTAGCGCCCCGTAATGAGAGTTGGCGTGACTTCCATCCGCATGAAGCCGTGATGGTCGGCGGAGTACCGTTCCAGGGTCACCGGGTCTCCCTTCTTGTCGTCGAATTCCACCGGCGGAATCATGTGCTCGCCATCCACTTTCATGATTTGGTGCAGATTGTGATAGCCGCCGGCCCCCGTCACGAGATAAGGCACGAGCGAACCGTTGCTCATCTTCTTCGTCAGTCTCTGGTAGTTGTGAACGTGCCCGGCCAGGATCAGGTCCGGGTGCCTGCCGGCCTTCTTGGCGGCATCCTCGAGTACCTTTTTCATGACGGTGCTTCCCGAATGATGGTCGTCTGCGGAGTAGATTGGATGGTGTAACGCGACCAGAAGCGGGACCGACTTGGGCAGAGTCTTGAGTTCCTTGACGAGCCAATCCGTCTGCGGTGCGCGGATGTCCCCTCCCGCCGGCACATTGCTGTACAGGCCCACGATGTTTGCCATCGGCGTCAGCAGTGTCCAGTAGACATTGGGCTGCACCATCGCCGTGCGATACGAGTCGCCCGACTCCGGCATCTTCACGGCGGTCGGAGCACAGAAGTTCCTGACAAAGCCGTATAGGGAATTGTCGCCTTCGAGATTTTCCCCGTCATGATTCCCAGGCACGGCAAAGATCGGGCCGTTATAGAATTCATACGGCTGGTAAAACTGCTTGTAGTACTCCTTCACCTCGCCGTTGAAGTAGACGCAATCGCCCGTGATGTAGAGAAACGCCGCCTTCTCGCTGGTATCAGCGCCTGAAGCGAAGTCCGATTCCATGCCCTTCGCGACCAGTTCCTGTGGAACGCTGTACTGGATTCCGCCCATGTCGCCATTGAGATGAAAGATGAGCTTCTTCTTGCGCACGATCGTGCGGTAATTCTCCTCAGGGATGATGTCCTTCAGATCGAGGCGGAAAGGTGCACTTCCCGTCGGCTTCGGAAGTTCGCGGTAGTGGGTATCCCGCTTCGGCGTCAGATGTAGCGGATGGCCGCCGGTGCTGGAGGGTCGTGTGCGACCGAATACATGCGGATGCCGTCTCTTCGCGGTAGTCATTCTTGTCTCTCCCCCAAGTATATTTCCTTTGATTGTTATAGGTCACTCTGAAGCAATTGCAAGCGTCATAACACTTGTAGATGATCTAGTGATTCTAAACCGGGTGAATTGCAAAGACGATTGCCCGTATGGCCGCGCCCGGAATCAAGGCGTCAGGCGATATTTCCTGGAAAGGAGAGCAATTTTGACGATCAGGTGGTGTCCGTCTCTTCCGAGGATCCTGAGAATAGGATCTTGTTCGTCTGCAAGGGATCGGGATTTCCGTCGTCTGAGCGGGGCCCGCTCCGGCGGGCTGGCGAGCTCAACGCCGTGCATCGGATCAATTTTCTTCCGACGGCGATGTCGATCCTGCGCCGACTTCGAAAAAGAGCAGGCAAGCAAAGCGGGAAATAGTTCGTTCGCGTGGGTCCTGATTTGGGTTGCGACGCTCCACCGTTGCTTAGGCGTGCAATTCGGCCGGCGAAAACGATCCGCTAAGGCACGACATCACCCTTCCCAGGAGGAAAAAAGCAGAATATTTGGCATCTTGGCGTGGCATCTTGGCGTGGTCCGACCCGGACTCAGAGTCCGGCGGGCTGCACCAAATTCATCGCTTCTGAGTCAGCCGTGAGGTGTTCCAAGAATGGCGACGTCCAGCAGAAAAATTGCATATGTCCTTGGCGCAGGATTTTCTTTTGGGAGCAATCATTCGGCACCTGTTGGTAAGCATAGAGTACGAATGCCATTGCAGTTCTCTCTATTCGAGGAACTATGTAGGTTTCACTATAGAAAAATTAAGAAGCTGGATCAAATTGCGAAGTCAATTCGTCAATATTTCAACCAGAGTACATATCGAGCAACGCGTGGAAAAGGAAGCGCTCGTCATAGCGACCTTTTTGGACTTTCAGTCGAAGAAATAGTGACTTTCTTTGACGAGATTGTTACTAACAAAAAGGAAGGCTATGAAAATGTGGAAACGGTAGCGGACGAGCTACAAGAACTCACTGTTGAACTAATTAGTTATCTCTCTACTCATGGAAGCCCTGGTCAGAATCAACTATTGAGAATGTTTGCGCAGCGACTTGCGCAGACAGATTTAGTCGTCACTTTCAATTGGGATACTATTCTTGACAGAGCCTTGGCGAATCAAAGGAAGTACGAGTGGCACCCGGGATGGGGTTATGGGAAGACGGTTCGAGAGGAATTCACGTCATCTACTCGAAGACCTCCACAAATACCAAAGAAGTATCCTCGGCTTCTTAAGTTGCATGGATCAATAAATTGGGTGGCTTTCGCGGAGAACGGCGTTACGAAACGAGTGGTACATAGTGGTTGGAAACCGACGGGCGAGCTTGGGGATGTGGTTATGATGCCTCCAAAGATGATAAAGCCTGAAATCTGGGGAGCGCGAGCGAACGGCAATATGGGTGAGGCATCGAGTGGCAACGATAACGTTTCGGAAGATTTTTACCCACGGCTTTGGTCAGAGGCAGAAGGAAAAATAGCGAACTGTCGTCGCTTAGTGTTTGTTGGCTATTCATTTCCACCAGCAGACTTCGCAGTCAACAATATGTTGCGGCGCGCGATTTCGAGAATGAAGGTGTCGACTGGTCGGTTTCCAGAGGTTGATATTGTCGATCCCAATGCGGCTGAATTGGCGAAGCGATTCGAACAATCATTCAAGATTCGAGTACCAATTGAAAATCAGTATCTGTCTCTAAGGAATTACTTGAGCAGCAAAAGGGCAGGCTGAAAAGCCAACAACTCAGAGAAGAGGCTCAGAGTGCAACTGCTATGAGCGTTTTTCCTATGTACTATCCTTGATCTTTCGCACCGCCCCGGTGCATTGCCCCATCTTGATGCTTCACTCCGAGGCATTCTTCTCCCGAATTTTCTGATTCATCCCCGAACGACGCCCCTTTCCCTGGGTGGCACACGGATTGCAAAGCAGTAAAGCGAGAGGAGCGATCTGCGCAGCGCTTCTTGTCGTTGTCGGCTAGGGTTCCGGGCTCGCGAGGGCCGACTGGTCCGAGAGCCGACGGCCCCGCCTGATCACGCGGGGCTCCACGGAGGGATAAAAGCCCGGGAGGCCGAGCGCAACGTTCGTCCTCTCATTGGCTGGTGATTATTAACCGTGGACAACTCCCGACCGTGAAGTCTCCGTCGTTCATTCGTAGCCGCATCGCGGCCGCAAAACCAAATGGCCACGCGTAACAGCGCCCGCCCGAGCCTTTGGTCGGTGCGCGGTCCGATGAGTCAGCGCACCTATTGGGTGTTCGCCGCTGTCGGACTGCTCGCGCCGCTCATCGCCTGGTGGGCGGTTGCATCGAGCGGATTGGTCTCGAAGGTGTTCATGCCCGGACCTGGCCAGGTATTGTCGCGCGCGCTGGTCTGGTTCAACCGCGACAACCTGGCAGGCGACACGCAGATCAGCGTCTATCGCGTCACCGCCGGCTGGGCATTGTCCGCAGTCTTTGCATTGCCGATCGGGCTGATGATCGGCACTTTCCGTCCGGTGCAGGCATTGCTGGAACCGCTGACCGATTTCATCCGCTACATGCCGGCGGTTGCATTCATCCCGCTGGTGATGTTGTGGATCGGCCTCGACGAGTCGTCGAAGATCGCCATCATTTTCATCGGCACGTTTTTCCAGATGATCCTGATGGTGGCGGAGGATGTGCGCCGCGTGCCCGTCGCCCAGGTCGAAGCGGCGCAGACCATGGGCGCGAACCGCCGGGAACTGATGGAACTGGTGTTGCTGCAATCGGCCAAGCCGGCATTGCTCGACACCATGCGCATCACCATGGGCTGGGCCTGGACCTATCTGGTAGTGGCCGAACTCGTGGCGGCGAACTCGGGCCTCGGCTATTCGATCCTCAAGGCGCAACGCTTCCTGCAGACCGACAAGATCTTCGGCGGAATCATCATCATCGGGTTGATCGGCCTCATCACCGACCAGTTCTTCCGACTGGCACACCGCAAGGCATTCCCATGGATGGTTCGGAAGTCCTGAGCGCAGAAGTCGGCAGCCTCGCTCCCAAAGTCTCGATTCGGGGGTTGTCGAAAATCTTCGGCGAAGGCCCCGGTGCCACGGTCGCGCTGCAGAACATCGATCTCGACATCGGGGAACACAGTTTCGTCACGCTGGTCGGCGCGTCGGGCTGCGGCAAGTCCACGTTGTTGCGCATCGTCGCCGGTCTCGAGTTTCACACCGCAGGCGAGGTCATCGCCAACGACAGACCGGTGACCGGGCCGGGCGCGGACCGCGCCATGGTGTTCCAGCAGTACTCGCTGTTTCCCTGGCTCACGGTGACGGAAAACATCCGCTTCAGCCGCAAGCTCGCCGCGAACCGCGGCGACTTCACCTCGGCGGAAGTCGAGGCTGCCTCCGGGAGAGCCGACACGTTGCTGAATCTGATGGGCCTGCAAGCGGCGGTGGATTCGTTTCCAAACCAACTGTCCGGCGGCATGCAGCAGCGCGTCGCCATCGCGCGCGCACTGATGCCGCGGCCGCCGATCCTGCTGATGGACGAGCCGTTCGGTGCGCTCGACGCGCAGACGCGCGAAGTCATGCACGACCTGATCCAGTATGTCTTCCACCTGGAAAAGACCACGATCGTTTTCGTCACGCATGACGTCGAGGAGGCGATCTACCTCGGTCAGCGCGTCGTCGTCATGGCGCCGCGCCCAGGCCGCATCGACAGCATCTACGACGTGCCGCTCCCGGCGCAACGCTTCCAGGACATGAAGCTTTCGCCCGAGTTCATCCGCCTGAAGCGGGAAATCGTCGAGCGCATTCGCGAAACATCCGGCATGAAGACCGACCTGGATCTGCTGGAAAAACTCTGCGGGCAACTGAAAACCTGAATTTAAGTCCTGAATCACGGAGAGCACGGAGGACACGGAGAAGACCATGTCGATGAACGATAAATGTCTATGCATCTGGTTGCCTCTCGATACCGGACCTTTCGATTGCTACTGCCACCTACCGGGGAACAAACTCATTTCTCCCTCTTTCCTGTTTTCCTCTGTGTTCTCCGTGTCCTCCGTGCTCTCCGTGGTTCAGGATCTAAGGTTTTCCTTCAGAGGGACTTGATGCAGAAAGTTTCGAATAGTGCGCCAGCGGGACCGGTGCTGTGGGAGGAGATTGTGCCAGGAGGGGCGCACTGGTCCGGCGTCATGCGCCGTGGCACCGCATTGCGCTTCACCGACCTGGAAGGCGGAGCGAATGTCGCGGCGCTGTTCTGGAACTTCGAAGAAAAGAACGAGCGCTACAACATGCCCGATACGCTCAAGGCGCAGCGCACGGCGTTCCTCACGCGCGGGCATTGCGGTTTTTCCGATATGGGCCGCGTCCTGTTTTCCATCGTCGAGGATACGGCGGGCTGGCACGACACGGTGTGCGGCGTCATGGACGATGTCCTCATGAACCAGCATTTCGGCACGAAGCGCTTCCAGGAGCATCGCAACGCCATGCAGCGCAGCGGCAAGGAAGGGCTGCTCAAGGAAATGGGACGCTGGGGTCTGGAAAAACGCGACCTGCACGCCAACGTCAATCTCTTCAGCAAAGTGATCGCCGACATCGAGGGCAATCTGGTTTTTGTTGCGGGCAAGCCGGCCGGCACTTTTACGGACCTGCGCTTCGACATGGACGTACTGCTTGCCATTTCCACCTGTCCGCATCCACTCGATCCGAACTCCGCCTACGAGCCGAAGCCGGTGCGTCTGTCCGCGTGGCGCGCGGGCATTGCGCCAGCCGACGACTACTGCCGAAATTTCCGTGGCGAAAACCAGAGGGCGTTCGAGAACACCGCCCGCTATTTTGCCGATTGAAGGAAAACGCACCGATGCTGGTCGAAAGCAGGCTGGATCCAAAAACCGCCGTCGTCAGCGAAATCTGCGCGGCGGGGGAGCCCTGGATGAGGGAGATCCGTAAAGGCCAGGTCTTCCGCATCCTCGATCTCGAAGGCAACCAGGCCGTGGATACGCTGTTCTACAACGCGCACGACCCCGAAGAGCGTTACAGCGCGATCGACACCATCCAGCGTCAGCGCAACCTCTACCTCGGCGTCGGCACCAAACTGATTTCCACCGAAGGCAACGCGATGCTGACTATCGTCGCCGACAACTGCGGCCGGCACGACACGCTCGGCGGCGCCTGCGCGCAGGAGAGCAACACCATACGTTACGCGCATGACAAGCGCTTCATGCACGCCTGCCGCGACAACTTCATCTCCGCGATCCAGCACGACCACACGCACGGCATGAGCAAGCGCGACATCACGCACAACATCAACTTCTTCATGAATGCGCCGGTTACGCCGGAAGGCGGACTCACGTTCGAAGACGGCATCTCGGCCCCGGGCAAGTATGTCGAAATGCGCGCGGAAATGGACGTGATCTGCCTGATCTCCAACTGTCCGCAGTTGAACAATCCGTGCAATGCGTATAACCCGACTCCTATCCGGTTGCTGATATGGGATGTAACGGTGGACTAGCGATCAAAGAACGAAAGTCCCGAACCACGGAGAGCACGGATACCCTCGCGAAGCGTGGAGTACCCTTTTAGGACACGGAGGAAGTACATGAAGAAATCAGATAACAAGAAATGGGAGTTATGGATGACCGACGGGAAGAAGGATTGCGCAAGGATAACGTACGAGCGGTGGCGCCCGCTCTTTTGTGCTCCAGTTCCAATCGGCACAACGAAATCTCCCTATAACTATTCTTGCTCTTCTCCGTGTCCTCCGTGGTTCACAGGTCTAGTGTGAGAGTCAAAGACAAATGTTTGAGAAGGTCCTGATCGCGAATAGAGGCGCCATCGCCTGCCGCATCATCCGCACGCTGAAGAGGCTCGGCATCAAGTCGGTGGCGGTTTACTCCGAAGCCGATCTGGCTTCGTTGCACGTGGCGCAGGCAGACGAGGCGGTGTGTATCGGGCGGGCGCCGGCTGCGGAAAGCTATCTGCGCGGCGAGAAGATCATGGAAGTCGCGCGTGCGACCGGAGCGCAGGCCATCCATCCGGGCTACGGTTTCCTGTCGGAGAACGCCGATTTCGCCGAAGCCTGCGAGCGGGTCGCGATCGCCTTTATCGGCCCGTCGTCGGAGCAGATGCGCGCATTCGGGTTGAAGCATCGCGCGCGCGAACTGGCCCGGCAGAATGGCGTGCCATTGCTGCAGGGAAGCGGCCTGCTGCCCGATATGGAACAGGCGTGTGCCGAAGCCATGCGCATCGGCTATCCGGTGATGCTCAAGAGCACGGCTGGCGGCGGTGGCATCGGCATGCGCTTGATCCGGACCGAAAACGAACTCGCCGAGGCTTACGCGTCAGTGGATCGCCTGGCTCGCGCGAACTTCAAGGATGCGGGCATCTATCTGGAAAAATACGTCGAGCAGGCCCGCCATGTGGAAGTGCAGATATTCGGCGACGGCCACGGCAAGGTCATCGCCCTCGGCGAACGCGATTGCTCGGTCCAGCGCCGCAACCAGAAAGTCATCGAGGAAACGCCGGCCCCCAATCTTTCGGACGCGGTACGCGTACAACTGCTCGACACTTCGGTCCGCCTGGCGCAGGCGGTCGGCTATCGCTCCGCAGGGACCGTCGAGTTCGTGCTCGACGCGGCGACCGGCGAATTCTATTTCCTCGAAGTGAACACCCGGCTTCAGGTCGAGCACGGCGTGACCGAGGAAGTCACCGGCGTGGATCTGGTCGAATGGATGGTGAAGTGCGCATCCGGCGATCTGCCGCCGCTCGATGCAATCAAACCCGTTCCACAAGGCGCATCGATCCAGGTGCGGCTCTATGCCGAAGATCCGGGCCGGAACTTCCAGCCTTGCAGCGGCACGCTTACCGCCGCGACGTTTCCGCGCAATGCGCGCGTGGAGACCTGGGTCGAGCAGGGTACCGAGGTGCCGCCTTACTACGACCCGATGATCGCCAAGATCATCGTGCGCGCGCCGGATCGGCGCGCCGCGCTGAAGAAACTGTCCGCCGCTCTGTCCGATACGCGCGTGGCCGGCATCGAGACCAATCTCGACTATCTGCGCCAGGTCGTGACCGATGCGACGTTCGCGCAAGGCCGGCAGACCACGGGCATGCTCGCAAGCCTGGTGTACCGTTCGCGCGCCGTCGAGGTGATCGAGCCCGGCGTGCAGACCAGCGTGCAGGATTGGCCGGGCCGGCTTGGGTTTTGGGACGTCGGCGTGCCCCCTTCGGGGCCGATGGACGCACTTGCGTTGCGTCTTGCGAATCGCCTGCTGGGAAACGATCAGGGCGCGGCGGCGCTGGAGTGCACGGCCGCGGGGCCGGTGCTGAAATTCCATTCGGATACCGTGATTGCGATTGCCGGCGCGCCGATGGAGGCGACGCTCGACGGCAAGCCGCTCGCGTTATGGAGTTCGCATGCCGTCAAAGCCGGTTCCGTGCTGAAACTCGGCCGCGTTACCGGCGCGGGCTTGCGCACCTATCTCGCGGTCGCCGGCGGTGTCGACGTGCCGGACTATCTCGGCGCCAAGGCGACCTTCACCCTCGGCCGCTTCGGCGGTCATGCGGGGCGCACGTTGCGCGTGGGTGACATGCTGCATCTCGCAAAACGCGAGAAATTACCGCAAGCAGGCGTGACCCCGCCGCCAGCATTGCTGCCGCACTATTTCGATCACTGGGACATCGCCGTGCTATACGGCCCGCACGGCGCGCCGGATTTCTTCACGACGGACGACGTAAAAACTTTTTTCGCCACCGAGTGGGAGGTGCACTACAACTCCAGCCGTACCGGCGTGCGGCTCATCGGACCGAAGCCGAAGTGGGCGCGCCATGACGGGGGCGAAGCCGGACTGCATCCGTCGAATATCCACGACAACGCCTATGCGATCGGCGCAATCGATTTCACCGGCGACATGCCGGTGATCCTCGGTCCGGACGGACCGAGCCTGGGCGGATTCGTTTGCCCGGCGGTCATCGTCGATTGCGAACTGTGGAAAATGGGGCAGCTCAAGCCAGGCGACCATGTACGCTTCACGCGCGTGAGCCAGGAGTGGGCGGCGCAAATGTCTGCTGCCGTTGACAAGGCGATCGAGACCCTCTCGATGCCAGCGCAGCGAGAATTTCCTCATCCCTCACCCCTCACCCCTCACGCCTCACCTCTGCTGCATAGGAGCCCAGCGACGAAGCGGCAGATTGAGGTGCTCTACCGCCAAGCCGGCGACCGCTACCTGCTGGTCGAATACGGACCGCTGGTGCTGGATCTGAACCTGCGCTTTCGCGTGCATGCGCTGATGTGCTGGGTGCAGGAACAGAACATCCCCGGCGTCATCGATCTCACGCCGGGCATCCGTTCGTTGCAAGTGCATTTCGACGGCCGCCGCTTGCCGTTGGCGAGACTCCTCGATCTGCTGATCTCGGCGGAAAAGGAACTGCCATCGATCGACGATATGGAGGTGCCGACGCGGGTTGTCCATCTGCCGTTGTCCTGGGACGACGCAGCGACGCGGCTGGCCATCGAAAAATACACCCAGTCGGTACGCAAGGATGCGCCGTGGTGTCCGAGTAACATCGAGTTCATCCGCCGCATCAACGGACTCGACTCGATCGACGATGTGCACCGACTCGTATTCGACGCCTCCTATCTGGTGCTCGGCCTGGGTGACGTCTATCTCGGGGCGCCGGTGGCGACACCGGTGGACCCGCGCCATCGGCTGGTCACCACCAAATACAATCCGGCGCGCACCTGGACGCCGGAGAACGCCGTCGGCATCGGCGGCGCCTATCTCTGCGTCTATGGCATGGAAGGGCCGGGCGGTTACCAGTTCGTCGGCCGCACGCTGCAGATGTGGAATCGCTATAAGCAGACGGACGCGTTCACCGAAGGCAAGCCCTGGCTGCTGCGCTTCTTCGACCAGATTCGTTTTTTCCCGGTCACCGAACAGGAGCTGCTGAAGATTCGCGAGGATTTTCCGCTCGGCCGCTATCCGCTGCGGATCGAGGAATCGGTGTTTTCACTGCGCGACTACAACGATTTTCTGCGAGGCAATGCGCAGTCGATCACCGCGTTCAAGTCGCGCCAGCAGGCCGCCTTCGAGGCGGAACGCGAACGCTGGCGCGACGCCGGTCAGACGGACTATGCGGCGGAAGCCGCCATGGCCGGATCCGCCACGGACAGCGAACACAGGCTTCCTCCCAACGGCCGCGCCGTGGCGACGCATCTGGCCGGCAACGTCTGGAAGATATCGGTCAAGCCCGGCGACAAGGTTTCGGAAGGCGATCCGCTGGTCATCGTCGAGTCCATGAAAATGGAATTTCCGGTGGCCGCGCCTTTTGCCGGGAAGGTGCTGCAGGTATTCTGTCGCGAGGGCTCGCAGGTTTCCGCCGGCCAGGACCTGATCGTCCTCGAAGCTGCTTAAGCCCAACGCTGTCTAAACCCAACGCAGAGGCGCGGAGAGCGCAGAGTAGGCAGAGAAAGACTTTGAGATGAAAGACGAGAACCAACAGATGGCAGCAGAGGTCACTATGGCGATCATCCGCAATTACGTTCCAATGCGCATATTCATTCTTCTTGGTTTATCTCTGCGCCCTCCGTTCTCCTCTGCGTCTCTGCGTTGAAGATTTTTTGAGACTATTTAGTATGGACCTATCGATAACTAACCTGCGCCAGCGCTACCTCAGGGGCGAGCTGAAACCTTCTGCATCGATCGAGGAAATCGCCGGGCGCACGGCGGAAGATCCGAATCGCGTCTGGATCCATCGCCTGCCGGTGGAGAAGCTGCGCGAGTACGCGAAGGCGCTCGACGACAAGAAACCTGAGACGCTGCCGCTGTATGGCATTCCGTTCGCCATCAAGGACAACATCGATCTGGCCGGCGTGTCGACGACGGCCGCGTGTCCCGCGTTTGCGTACACGCCGAAAGCAAGTGCGGTGGTCGTGCAACGGCTGATCGATGCCGGCGCGATTCCGATCGGCAAGACCAACCTCGACCAGTTTGCGACCGGACTCGTCGGTACGCGCTCGCCCTATGGCGCCTGCCGAAACAGTTTCAACCCGGACTACATTTCCGGCGGGTCGAGTTCCGGCTCGGCGGTCGCAGTCGCGGCGGGATTCGATGCCGCAGATCCGTTCTCGCGCGCGGCGGAGCCTTACGGTTTCGATTTCGGTGCCGCGCCGACATTCCGGTTCGGCGTGCCGAAGAGAGCGAACCTGCATTTCTTCGACAACGCCGAATGCGAACGGTTGTTTCGGGTGGCCGTGGAGGAACTCGAAGAACTGGGCGGCAGCACGGTGGAAATCGACCTGCAACCTTTTCTCGACGCTGCGCGGTTGCTGTACGACGGCCCGTGGGTGGCGGAGCGTTACGCCGCGATCCGCGAATTCTTCGACGACCATGCCGATGCGTTGTTTCCGGTCACGCGCGAAATCATCGGCAAGAGCCGCAACTGGCTTGCGGCCGACGCCTATGCCGCGCTGTACAAACTCCGGGAACTGAAGCGCCTCGCGGACAAGGTCTGGACCGAAGTCGATGTCGTGGTGACGCCGACGGCGGGGACGATTTATACGATCGCGGAACTGGAGGCTAATCCGATCCAGCTCAACTCCAATCTCCGCTACTACACCAATTTCATGAACCTGCTGGACTACGCCGCGACCGCGGTCCCGACCGGGTTCGAGGCCAACGGTTTGCCGCTGGGCGTAACGCTCTTCGCGCCCGCGCACCAGGACGTGCCGCTGCTGCGCCTTGCGTCGAAACTACAACGCGCCTGCGTGAATACCGCCGGCGCGACCAACCGGCCGCTGCCTGCCGCGGAACCGGTCGGCGTCACGCCGTCGCCGTCCGGCCAGGTGAAGGTCGCAGTGTGCGGTGCCCATCTGTCGGGCCTGCCGCTGAATCATCAGTTGCTGAGCCGCGGAGCACGTCTGGTCAGCGCCACGAGCAGTGCGCCGCACTACAAGCTATATGCGTTGCCCGGCGGGCCGCCGCACCGGCCTGGCATGGTGCGAGGCGACGGCGGCAAGGCGATCGAACTCGAAGTCTGGGAGCTGCCCGCGAAAGAATTCGGCAGCTTCGTCGCCGGTATCGCAGCGCCGCTCGGCATCGGCACGATAGAACTCGCCGATGGTTCGAGGGTACAAGGTTTCGTGTGCGAGGCGCATGCGGCGGCCGGGGCGACCGACATCACCGTTCACGGCGGCTGGCGCGCTTGGCTCGCCGCCAAGGACATTGCCTCTCCCTGACGCACCAGACCGGCGCATGCGCCACTTTGCGTGCACCACTAATGGCCGTCGCGTGCAGTTCGCAGGTCGGTCGATCCCGGTCCGCAACTCTGGGTACCTGCTGGTAAAGCGCTTGATGCGCCGGCTGCGGCGTTTGGCATGGCTCTTGCGGAATAGATCACGGAAAAAACGCCGAACCCACCGCCTGCGGGGCGAACGTGTTTCATTCCAATCACACCACATACCTAGAGGAGACTCAGAACATGTCCAGGAATTTCAATCGTCGCGATGTATTGAAAATGCTCGGTGCGGCCGGCGCCGTGGGCTCGGCACCATGGCTCGCTTCGCCCGCCTTCGCCGCCGACAAACTGGTCGTCGGCGTGATCTATGTCGGTCCGCGCGACGACTACGGCTATAACCAGGCGCAGGCCCAGGCTGCCGCGGCGATCAAGAAAATGGCGGGCGTAACGGTGATCGAGCAGGAGAAAGTGCCGGAAACCGTGGAAGTGCAGAAAACCATGGCGTCGATGGTCGAGCAGGATGGCGCGGCGCTGGTATTCCCGACTTCCTTCGGTTATTTCGATCCGCACATGATCAAGATGGCGGAGAAATATCCGAAAGTTCGCTTTGCCCATTGCGGCGGCCTGTGGACCGAAGGCAAACACCCCAAGAACACCGGCAGCTATTTCGGTTACATAGACGAGTGCCAGTACCTGAACGGCGTGATCGCCGGTCACGTCAGCAAGAGCAAGAAACTGGGTTTCATCGCCGCCAAACCGATTCCGCAGGTGCTGCGCAACATCAACGCCTACACGCTCGGCGCGAAGAGCGTCGACCCGAAGATCACCACGCAATTGATCGTCACAGGCGACTGGTCGCTGCCGGTCAAGGAAGCCGAAGCCGCGAACAGCCTGGTCGACCAGGGCGTGGATGTGATCACCTGTCACGTCGACAGCCCCAAGGTCATCGTCGAGACCTGCGAACGCCGCGGCATCTACGTCTGCGGCTATCACGCGGACCAATCCGCGCTGGCGCCAAAGGGCTATCTCACCGGTGCCGAGTGGAATTGGCTGACGGTCTACAGCATGCACGTCAAGGACGCGATGTCCGCGGCGCCGTTCAAGAATTTCGTGCGCGGCGGGCTCAAGGACGGATTCGTGAAAATGTCGGCGTACGGCAAGGCGGTGCCCGATGCGGCGAAGAAAAAGGCCGACGGCATCAAGGCGCAAATGCTGAAAGGCGAGTACGTGATCTTCAAGGGCCCGCTGAAGGACAACACCGGCAAGACCGTGATCGAATCCGGTAACGCATTGAAGCAGACGGATCCGGTGCTCGAGCAGATGAATTACCTGGTTGAAGGCGTCAGCGGCAAGGTCTGAAGGCATACCGTGGCCTTCTCCGGTTCCGGCCGCCTCGGCCGGGCGCTAGAAGCGTTTGCGATTCCGGTCGGTGCGCTGCTGGCGGCGATGGCCCTGTTCGGACTGTTCGTCGCCGTGCTCGGCAAGAATCCGCGGGAAGTCTATGCGCTGATGTACCAGGGCGCATTCGGCAGCGGCTTCGCCTGGCAGAACTCGCTGGTGCGAGCCGCGCCGCTGATTCTCACCGCGCTTTGCGTCGCGCTGCCGGCACAGGCGGGACTGATGATTATCGGCGGAGAAGGCGCGCTGGTATTGGGTGGGCTGGCCGCCGCGGTGGCCGGACATCTGCTGACCGGCATGCCGCCGTTCGTAGTCAAGCTTGCGATGGCCGTATTCGCGATGCTGTTGGGGGGCATGTGGATCGCGTTGGCGGGCGCGCTGCGGCAATATCGCGGCGTGAACGAAACCATCTCCAGCCTGCTGCTGACCTATATCGCCATCGCGCTGTTCAATCACTTCGTCGAGGGGTTGCTGCGCGATCCGGGCAGCCTCAACAAGCCGGCAACGTACCCGATCGGCGATGCCAACATGCTCGGACCCTTTTTCGGTCTCGACGTGCACTGGGGCCTTGGTTTCGGCATCGTGTTCTGCATTGCGATGTACGTGCTGGTGAAGCACACCACGATGGGATTTTCGCTGCGCATCGTCGGCGGCAATGCGCGTGCCGCACGTCTGGCCGGGCTGCCCGTCAGCAAGCTGGTGCTGGCCGCGTGTTTCCTCGGCGGCAGCGCCGCCGGCCTGGCCGGCATGGCCGAAGTGGCCGCGGTGCATGGCGCAGCGAACGCATCGCTGATCGCAGGTTACGGTTACACGGGAATCCTGGTCGCCTTCATCGCACGCCAGAATCCTTTGGCGATCCTGCCGGTCGCGGTGCTGCTCGGCGGCATCTCCGCGAGCGGCGGCATGCTGCAGCGGCGCCTCGACATGCCGGACGCGACCGTGCTCGTGCTGCAGGGCATGGCTTTCATGCTGGTTCTCGCAGCGGAAACGTTGTATGGACGCTTTCGCGTCTTTCAACAAAAGACCGTGACGGCGTGACGCGCGGGCGTTCCCAAGGGATACCGGCGTTGCCATAACCGGCTTCGCCATAATCGTGATGGTCGTGACGACGTGTTCGGTAGCAGGTAAGACGAAAGGGGTGAGGTATGACGTCGCATGTAAGGCACGGGACTAAGGCGAGAGTGAGCTCGAACCATTCCGCATTTACGATCGTCACGCCGTCACAATATGCGGGCGTTGCCCGCGTGCGAATGAATTGTAGTTCCGGCATAACGTTGGCTTCGCAAACGTTACCCTTCACTGAAACGGCCATAATTGCTGGCCGTTTTCACGATTGTCACGGAATCTAAAGATGGAACTCGGCTGGTGGGGTGTCCCGATCGCAGTGCTGGGCGGTGCAATCCGCGTCAGCACGCCGTTCCTGTTCGTGAGTCTCGGCGAGTGCATTACGGAGAAGAGCGGCCGCATCAATCTCGGCCTCGAAGGCATTCTGGTGATGGGCGCAATGAGCGGCTACGCGGTGTCGTACGTTTCGGGCAGTCCCTGGCTGGGCGTGCTGGCGGCCGGCGTTGCCGGACTGCTGCTCGGATTGTTGCATGGCCTGATCTGCAACTTGCCGCGCGTAAACGACATCGCGGTCGGCATCGGTTTGATGTTGTTCGGCACCGGCCTCGCATTCTTCCTCGGCAAACCTTATGTGCAGCCGAAGGCGCCGACGCTGCTGTCGATTCCGTTCGGCAACTGGAGCGATTCGCCGCAGATTCAGGCAGCGCTTCAAGTCAATCCGCTGTTGATCATCGGCATCGTGCTTGCGATCCTGCTTGCCTGGGCGTTCCGCAACACACGCTGGGGACTGATTGTGCGCATGGTCGGCGACAGTTCCGATGCGGCGCGCGCGATGGGCTTTCGGGTACCGGTGGTGCGCACGCTGGCCACGGCGGTGGGCGGATTCCTCGCGGGCATCGGCGGCTCTTTCCTGTCCCTTTACTATCCCGGCAGTTGGAGCGAAGGCCTGTCCAGCGGGCAGGGGTTGATGGCGGTGGCGCTGGTGATCTTCGCGCGCTGGAATCCCTTGTATTGTTTTTACGCGGCGCTGCTGTTCGGGGGCGCCGGCGCGCTCGGCCCCGCGCTGCAGTCGGTCGGCATCACCAGCGGCTACTACCTGTTCAATGCCGCGCCTTACGTGCTGACGCTCGGCATCATGATCGCGACCTGCTCGACGCGACGCACGCTGGCCGGCGCGCCGGGCGAATTGAGCATCAATCGCTAATGTGCATCGCACCAACAGACACGGAGGTGGAACCATGAGCGGACTGGGCGGACTGAACAAATCTCCTCACGGCGTAGTGCTTGGCATGGTGCAGTTGCAACTGCCCGTGGTCAAAACGCCGCTGGATCTTGCGGTGCAGACGACGAAGATCTGCGACATGGTGGCCAAGGCCAGGCGCAACCTCTCCACCATGGACCTGGTGGTGTTTCCGGAGTATTCACTGCACGGCCTGTCGATGGATACCAATCCGGAAATCATGTGCCGCCTGGACGGGCCGGAGGTCGCCGCGTTCAAACTCGCCTGCGTCGACAACAGGATCTGGGGTTGCTTCTCGATCATGGAATTCAATCCGAACGGCAATCCCTTCAACAGCGGGCTGATCATCGACGATCAGGGCGCGATCAAGCTCTACTACCGCAAACTGCATCCATGGGTACCGGTGGAACCTTGGGAACCGGGCGACCTCGGCATCCCGGTGTGCGACGGACCGAACGGCTCGAAGCTGGCGCTGATCATCTGCCATGACGGCATGTTCCCGGAGATGGCGCGCGAATCCGCGTACAAGGGTGCCGACATCATGATCCGCACCGCCGGCTACACGGCGCCGATCCGCCACACGTGGAAGGTCACCAACCAGGCCAACGCGTTCTGTAACCTGATCTATACCGCGAGCGTGTGCATGTGCGGCAGCGACGGCAGCTTCGATTCGATGGGCGAGGGCATGTTCGTCAACTTCGACGGCACGCTGCTGGTGGAAGGCGGCGACCGGCCCGATGAAATCATCACCTGCGAACTACGTCCGGATCTGGTGCGCGAAGCCCGTGTTCAATGGGGCGTGGAAAACAACATCTACCAGTTCGGTCATCGCGGCTATGTCGCGGTGAGAGGCGGCGCGCAGGACTGTCCCTATACCTACATGCAGGACATGGTCGCGGGCCGCTACCGGCTGCCCTGGGAAAGCGATGTGAAAGTGATCGACGGCACATCCTGCGGCTTTCCCGCGCCAGTGCGTGACTACCGGCCGGACACCGCTGTCCGGGACATGCCGAGGAGGCGCAAACATGCGTGACGAAACCAGGAATCTTGGCTGCTACGTCGACGCCGACCCGTACCGCTGGCCTTACGACGGCAACCTGACGCCGGCCAATACCGCGCTGATCGTCATCGACATGCAGGTCGACTTTTGCGGCGAGGGCGGCTACGTCGACAAGATGGGCTACGACATCTCGCTCACGCGCAAGCCCATCGAGCCGCTCAAGAAACTGCTGGCCGCGATGCGCAAGGGCGGCTACACGGTCATCCACACGCGTGAAGGCCACAAGCCCGATCTGTCGGATTTGCCCGCCAACAAACGCTGGCGATCGCGGCAGATCGGCACCGGCGGCATCGGCATCGGCGACGTCGGGCCGTGCGGGCGCATCCTGACCATCGGCGAGCCCGGCTGGGAAATCATTTCCGACCTTGCGCCGCTGCCGGGCGAACCGGTGATCGATAAACCCGGCAAGGGTTCGTTCTACGCCACCAATTTCGATCTGATCCTGCATACCCGGGGCATCCGAAATTTGATTCTCACCGGCATTACCACCGATGTGTGCGTACACACGACCATGCGCGACGCCAACGACCGCGGCTATGAGTGCCTGATCCTGTCGGACTGCACCGCGGCCACCGACCGGGGCAATCACCTCGCGGCGCTGAAAATGGTGACGATGCAGGGCGGCGTGTTCGGCGCGGTCGGAAGTTCCACCGCGGTGATCGAAGCGATCAAGGCGGTCGTCTGATGTCCGAATCGGAAATGATGCGGTTCAAGCCCGAGCACGAGATCGTGCTCGACCACGCGCTCGAGGTGCAGGTCTCCGGCATGACCAAGCGTTTCGGCGCGTTTACCGCGCTCGACGATGTATCGATGCGCGTGGCGGCCGGGTCTTTCCACGCACTGCTGGGCGAGAATGGCGCGGGCAAAAGCACGCTGGTGAAATGCCTGGTCGGTTTCTACGAACCGACCGCCGGGCAGATTTCGGTGGATGGACGCGAACGCTCGATCCATTCGCCGCACGATTCGCATGCTCTGGGCATCGGCATGGTCTACCAGCATTTCACGCTGGTGCCGAGCATGACCGCGGCGGAGAATCTGGTGATGTCGCGCACGGATGTGCCGGCCGTCATCAACTGGCGGCGGGAACGGGCGCGCCTCGCCGCCTTCATGGAGACGGTGCCGTTCAAGGTGCCGCTGGATAAACCGGTGTCGCAGCTCGCGGCCGGCGAGAAACAGAAGCTGGAAATCCTCAAACAGATCTACCTCGATCGCCGCTTCATGATCCTGGACGAACCGACTTCCGTGCTGACGCCTTCGGAAGCCGACGAAGTGCTGGGCATGCTGCGTGACATGACGCGCGCGAACAGGGTGACCATCCTGATGATCACCCACAAATTCCGCGAGGTGATGGCGTTCGCCGACGCGGCCTCCGTGCTGCGGCGGGGTAAGCTCACCGGGGAAGGGCGCATCGCCGACCTGACTCCGGCCAGGCTGGCGGAAATGATGGTCGGATCGCGCGACATTCCACAGGCGCACGGCACCAAAGCCGGGACGGCTGCCGACGAGCCGCGGCTCTCCGTGCGTAATCTCGTGGTGGAAGATGACACCGGCCTGCCCGCGGTAGAGGATTTTTCGCTCGACGTGCGCCCCGGAGAGATCGTCGGCATCGCCGGCGTGTCGGGCAACGGGCAGCGCGAACTGGTCGAAGCGCTGATCGGCCAGCGCCAGCCGGTCGCGGGCTCGGTCCACGTCAATGGCAAGCCCTATGCCGCTTCGCGCGGCGAGATTCGCCTGCACCGCGCATTCAGCCTGCCGGAGGAGCCGCTCAGGAATGCCTGCGTGCCCGGGATGAGCGTCGCCGAAAACATGGCGTTGCGCAACTTCGATCAGTCGCCGCTCGCCTCCGGCATCTGGCTGCGCGGCGGCGCAATGCTGGAGCAGGCACAGCGCTGGATCGGGGAGTTCAAGGTCAAGACCCAGGGCGCGGACGCGCCCATCGCGACCTTGTCCGGCGGCAATGTGCAGCGCGCGGTACTGGCGCGCGAGCTGTCCGAAGATGTTTCGGTGCTGATTGTCGCCAATCCGGTGTTCGGCCTGGATTTCGCCGCAGTCGCGGAAATCCACGATCGCATCCTCGCCGCGCGCAATGCCGGCGCCGCAGTGCTGCTGGTCAGCGAAGATCTCGACGAGTTGCTGGAACTTTCCGACCGGCTGCTGGTGATCTTCGACGGCCGCATCGTCCATGAAACGCCGACGGCCCGGGCAGACATCGGCGTGATCGGCCCGTGCATGGCGGGCCATGCCGGCGGCAGCGCTGCCGCCACCGGCTCGTCCAAAACCGCGAAGGATTATTGACATGGCAAAGGTACAGGCGAAACCGTTCGACTACGAATTTTCCGTCCCGTCGACGGCCCTCGTCGTCATCGACATGCAGCGCGATTTCATCGAACCGGGCGGCTTCGGCGAGACGCTCGGCAACAACGTCAAGCTGCTCGCCGCCATCGTGCCGACGGTAAAGCGATTGCTCGATACCTGCCGCAAGGCCGGTATCACCATCATCCATACACGCGAAGCGCATCGTCCCGACTTGTCCGATCTGCCGCCGGCGAAACTCAAGCGCGGCAATCCCAAGCTGCGCATCGGCGACCCCAGTGCGATGGGTCGCATCCTGATTGCGGGCGAACCCGGCAACGATATCGTGCCCGGCTGCGCGCCGCTGCCCGGCGAAATCGTGATCGACAAGCCGGGCAAGGGCGCGTTCTACGCCACACCGCTCGGCGACATCCTGCGCCTGCGTGGTACGACACATCTGCTGTTTGCCGGCGTGACCACCGAGGTTTGCGTGCAGACCACCATGCGCGAGGCAAACGACCGCGGCTACGATTCACTACTGATCGAGGATGCGACCGAAAGCTATTTTCCCGAGTTCAAGCGCGCTGCCATGGACATGATCCGCGCCCAAGGTGCGATCGTCGGCTGGACCGCCACCTGCGACCAACTGGCCGCCGCGATTCACAAGTGAAATTCGGTATCGTGGCGCGATGAAGAAGAAATTCCCGATTGCCGTGCCCTGCGACGGCAAGGTGCTGCAGGTGTTCTGCCAGGAAGGCTCGCAGGTGTCGGCGGGGCAGGACCTGATCGTTCTCGAAGCGGCTTAGGGCAACACCTCAACGCAAAGACGCAAAGGACGCGAAGGCCGCAAAGGAAAACGAAGACAAGACATGAAGATAGAAGAGCGAAGGAGCAAATGGTTGCCGCCCACAACAATTCTGACTTCGGAATTTCCGCATCAATCAGTTCTTGCCTTTCTTTGCATCCCTTTGCGCTCTTTGCGCCTTTGCGTTGAGATTTGGATCATGGATCTTTCGATACCCGGCCGCCGAAAGTCTTAACGGCGCCGGGCGGAATACAGTTTGTGCAGGCTGATTTTCTTGACCTCGGCCTTGCTGGTTTCGATGTGGTTGCGCAGCAACTGGATCGCCCGATCGGCGCTTCGCCGCAACACCGCGCGCAGGATTTGCGCATGCTCATCGTAGGTGGCGGTGATGCGGCCTTCTTCGGTGAAATCGAGCCGGCGCAGCAGGCGGATGCGCTCGGTCACTTCCTGATGGCAGCGCGCTATCTCGCGGTTGCCGGTGGCGGCGACCAGCGTGCCGTGAAAGGCCTCGTCCAGCGCGCATACCTGCTCGCCGTCCCGCAGCCTGCGTTTCGGCACGACCAGCCAGATCGATTCCAGTTCATTGAGGCTAGGCTGCTCGGGGCGATCGCACAAGGTTCGCACGCAGGCGGTTTCGAGCGCGATGCGCAAGTCGTACAGATCGTCGAACTGCCTGAAATCCAGTTCGCGAACGTTCCAGCCGCTGCGGAACTGCACCTGCAGGTAGCCTTCGCGCTCAAGCCGGTAAAGCGCCTCGCGCACCGGCGTGCGGCTCACATGCAATCGCGCGGCGATTTCGTTCTCGGTGAAGCGGTCACCCGGCAGCAGCCGGAAATCGAAGATGCTCTGCTTGATGCCCAGATACACGGAATCGGCCAACGACGGCTTGCGCGCCTCGTCGGGCGCCGCGGCCGTTCGCCGCCGGGCTCCGTCCGCCTTCTTCGCCGGCGCTCGACTCGCCGCGCGATTCAATGCGCGGCTTTCTGCGCGAGGAACGCGCGCCACCCGCCGAACTGCGAAATCTCTTCGGCACCCTGCACCGCCCAGCCCTCGCAGACGAAGCCCTGCACCCATTCGCCGTCTTCGAGTTCGACACGGCCGATGCCCAGCGGCGACGGGATGCCGGCCACGAACGAGCCGTACTCGCTGACCGGCAGGTGCCACACTTCGAGTTCGATGGCGCCGCCATGACCGGGATCGCGCACCATTCCGGGTTTGGGCGGCGTGGTGCCCGGCAGCGCGTAGAGGCGATACTGCGCGCTGGTGCGCGCCGCTTTCTCCAGCTGGCCGCCGCGTTCGATGAGTTGGTAATTGAGCGGCAACCCCGAGAGGTGCGCGCCGACCACCGCGATGCGCACGCTATCGTCGGCGAATGCGACGGGTTCGGGCGGCGGCAGCGTTTCGTCGAGCGCGCCGAGTTTGAGGCCGGTGAGTTGGTGGAAGCGTTGCGCGAGATCGGCGAGCATGAGATCGCTGCGCGCCGGTGCGATCAGCGTGATGCCGCTGGGCAGCCCGTCCGGACGCATCGACGCGGGGACTGCGCAGGCTGCGAGGTCGAGCAGGTTCACGAAATTGGTGTAATGCCCGAGCCTGCGATTGTTCAGGAACGGCTCGGCGACGAGTTCCTCGATGGTGTAGGCGGTCGGTGCGGTGGGCACCACCATGACGTCGGCGCGGTTCCACAATCGCGCTGCGGTCTTCTTCAGCGCCTCGATCCGGGTCAGCCCGGCGAACAGGTCCGCCGCTGAATACTTCGCGGCGCCTTCGATGATCCTGCGCACCACCGGATGCACCTGGTCGGCGTGCTTTTCGAAGAACGGCCGGATGGCAGCGAGCCGTTCCGCCACCCACGGGCCTTCGTAGAGCAGCCCCGCCACTTCGAGGAACATCGAGAAGTCGACGCGGACCGGCTTGCCGCCGAGGCCTTCGAGCCGGTCCACCGCTTCGTTGAACGCGTGCATCGCATGGGCATCGCCATGGAATTCGAGTGGCTCGGGGAGCGCGAAGGTGAAACGCTCCGGCAGTCTCGGCGCGGACAATGCCAATTCGCGCGACCAGGGATCTTCCGCATCGTAGCCGCGCGCCGCCTCGAGCACCGCGACCGCGTCGGGAACGGTAAGCGCGAACACCGATACGCAGTCGAGAGACTGGCAGGCCGGCACCACGCCGCGCGCGCTGATGAGGCCGCGGCTGGGTTTCAAGCCGACGATGTTGTTCAGCCCCGCCGGCACACGGCCCGAGCCGGCGGTGTCGGTTCCGAGGGAAAAACTGACCGCGCCGCGTGCGACCGTGACCGCCGACCCGGAACTCGAGCCGCCCGAGATGTATTCGGGGCGGAATGCATTGGGCACGGCGCCGTAGGGCGAGCGCGTGCCGACCAGCCCGGTGGCGAACTGATCGAGGTTGGTCTTGCCGACCAGGATGGCGCCGGCTGCCTCCAGCTTCTCGACCACCGTGGCGGAGCGCTCGGGAACATGGGAGAACGCGGGGCAGGCCGCGGTGGTCGGCAGGCCAGCCACGTCGATGTTGTCCTTGACTGCGAACGGAATGCCGTACAGCGGCAGACGGGACAGGGTCCGCGAATCCTCGCGCGTCATCTGTTCGAGTTGCCGTGCGCGTCGGGCAAGCGCATCGGGGCCGACTCGGCAGATCCATGCGCAGGCATACGCATCGTCCTGCGCGGGGCGCAGCGATTCGATCACTTCGGATGGTGTGCGCTTTGCCAGCCGGTAATCGGTGAGGAGCGACGATAGGGTCATGGACACTGCTTTCCCCCGTGTGGCATCTTGTATACCATTGAGTATACCCACGGACGCCGCGCGGAATCCACCGTCGCGCAGCGAGAACGGTGCAAGGGAGGCGACATGGCGAACATGGCAATCGAAGCGGAACCGTACGAACTCGAATTCGATCCGAAGACGACCGCGCTGCTGATCATCGACATGCAGCGGGACTTCGTCATGCCCGGCGGATTCGGCGAGGCCCTGGGCAACGACGTTACGCCGCTGCAGGCGACCATCGCGCCGACCGCGCGCGTGCTGGAGGCGGCACGTAAGCGGGGGATGCTGGTGGTGCACACCCGCGAAGGCCATCGGCCGGATCTCACCGATTGCCCGCCTTCAAAGCTGGTGCGCGGCCGGGGCAAGACGCGCATCGGCGATCCCGGCCCGATGGGGCGCATCCTGGTGCGCGGCGAGGTCGGCCACGACATCGTGCCGGAACTGTATCCCCGGGCCGGCGAGCCGGTGATCGACAAGCCCGGCAAGGGCGCGTTCTACGCCACCGATCTCGAACTGATCCTGCGCGACCGCAGCATCAAGACGCTGATCGTCTGCGGCGTCACCACCGAGGTCTGCGTCAACACCAGCGTGCGCGAAGCCAACGACCGCGGCTACGAATGCGTGGTGCTGTCCGATTGCGTCGGGTCGTACTTCCCGGAGTTCCAGAAGGCCGCGCTGGCGATGATCAAGGCACAAGGCGGGATTTTCGGCTGGGTATCGGACTCCAGGCGCGCGCTGGCCGCCATCGGCGCGTGAGCGCTGCGATGCCGTAGTGAGCCGCGATCCGCGCGACCTCGTGTCCGACACCGAAATCTCGGACTGCGTTGGAGATCTTGTGCCCGCGCGCGCCCACGGGCGGCTGCACAGCGTCTTCCGCCGCGCCTGCAACATCGAAACGGATGCGGGCGAGTTGGTAACCCTGCTGGCGAGCGATCTGGGCAACCTTCCGCACGGCATCCGGCTGGCCAGCCCGGTCGCGTCATTCGAGTCTTGGCTGATTCCGGGGCAGAGTGCGATTCTCGATCATGCGGCGCTGCGCATAACCAACGCGGGCATTACCGTCGACCTGTCCGGTGCCGCCGTCTGGCGCGGCGCCGTCGCCGCCGTCTCGATGGATCCTGGCGGCGCCGCCATCGCGGTGGCGCTGCACGAGTTGCGCGCGACCCTGGTCGAACGCGCGCCGGAGCGGGGATTTGGGCCGCTGCTTGCCGCTCCCGCCAGTGCGCGTTCTTCGGTCGAACGCGCATTCGCCACCCGGCTTTCGCACACGCTGCCGATGCTCGCGCGGGCAACCGAACGGCATGACGTCACGGCCGTCGCCGGGGCGGCGGCGCGACTCGTGGGGCTCGGTCCTGGATTGACGCCTTCGGGTGACGACTTCATCGCCGGCTATCTGGCGGCGCTCCGGAGCCGTGCCGGCTTCGAAAGCGGCATCGACGCGATGCTGCGGTCGCTGGCCGATTCGCTCGCGCCGCTTGTCCTGCGCACCAATGCAATCAGCCGCCAGATGCTGAGCGACGCGGCGCAGGGGCGATTCGCCGAGCGCTTGGTCGATGTGACGGTTGCGATCTCGGGCGCGGGCGATGTCGTCGAGGCGACCGCGCGTGCGCTGGCGAGCGGACACAGCTCGGGCGCGGATACGCTGTGCGGCCTGCTGTTCGGCTATGCGCCGGACCTGGCGACGCAGGAGGCGCCGTCGCCGGATCGTCCACCGAGGCATCCGCTCCCGCGCGCCGCTCAATTCGAAAGCAATGCCGGCCGAACGGCCGCAGTCGCCTGATGAATCTGGAGAGCGTGACTTGTCTGCCATTCTGGTGAAAATCGTTTCCCGAGAATACCGGGACTCGGTGTCGCTGATGCAACTGTCGGCGATGCTGGGCAGGCTGCCGGGCGTGGAACAGGCCTCGGCGGTGATGGCCACCGAGAACAACCTGGCGCTGCTGGCGGAAGCCGGCTTGCGCGTCGACGCGAAGGGTGCGCACGCAAGCGACCTGCTGATCGTGGTGCAGGGCGAGAAATCAGCCCTGCCCGCGGCGATCGAGGAGGCGATGAAGAGCCTCACCCGGCAGGCCGAGGACGACGGCGGCGAGACGCACGCGGCGCTGCGTCCGCGCAGCATTCAGATGGCGCTGAAAGTCGCCGGCGATGCCAACATGGCACTCATATCCACGCCCGGCGATTACGCGGCGGCGGAAGCGATGAAGGCGTTGCGGCTCGGGCTCAACGTCATGCTGTTCAGCAACAACGTGTCGGTGGAGGAAGAGCTCGCGCTCAAGGAGTTCGCGCGCGATAGCGACCTCATCGTCATGGGGCCGGACTGCGGCACCGCCATCATCAACGGCACGCCACTTGCCTTCGCCAACGTGGTGAAGCGCGGCCCGGTCGGCGCGGTGGGCGCCTCGGGCACCGGTCTGCAACAGGTGAGCGTGCTGGTCGATCGCCTCGGCTCGGGCATCTCGCAAGCGATCGGCACCGGCGGGCGCGACCTGCATCGGGAGATCGGCGGCATCTCGATGCTGAAGGGCCTCAAGGATCTCGCTGCCGATCCCGCGACGCAGGTCGTGGTCTTGATCTCGAAGCCGCCTTCACCCGATGTGGCAGAGCGAGTGCTGGCCGAGGCAGCAAAGGCGGGCAAGCCGGTGGTGGTGGTGTTCCTCGGCGCCGATCCCGCGAGCATAGCGCGCAAGGGCGTGCACGCGGTGAAGACCCTGGAGGACGCCGCCCGCGCGGCAGTTGCCATCGTCAAGGGAGAAAAGCCGCGCGACAGTTACACCGGCGTGCCGGATTTGCCTGCCGGATTGCCGAAATTTGCCGAATCGCAACGCTACCTGCGCGGACTCTACAGCGGAGGCACGTTCTGCTACGAGGCGACGCTGCTGCTCGGCGAACTTCTGGCCGGGGTGCACTCGAATACACCGACGCGCAATGCGCACGAACTCGCCGATGTCTGGCAGAGCCATCATCACACGCTGGTCGACCTCGGCGATGACGTATTTACCCGCGGCCGCCCGCATCCGATGATCGACTACCGTCTGCGCACCGAGCGTATCGTGAAGGAGGCCGAGGACCCGCAAACGGCGGTCATCCTTCTCGACGTGGTGCTGGGCCATGGCAGCCACATGGATCCGGCCAGCGAGTTCGTGCCGGCGATTCATCGCGCGCGCGCAGCCGCCGCCGCGCAGGGCCGCAGCGTGGCGTTCGTCGGGCAAATCTGCGGCACGGCCGCGGACCCGCAGGACCTCGCCCGCCAGAGCCGGGCGCTGACCGAAGCCGGCATGCTGCTCACTGAGAGCAATGCGCAGGCGGTGCGGCTCGCCGCCGCCATCGTCGCCGCGGGTGTGCAGCCGCGCAGCGGACACTGAAATGAAGAGAATGAGGATTCGATGAGCACGCTGTTTCGTGAGGACAAACGCATCATCAACGTCGGGTTGCAGTCGTTTGCCGATTCCATCGTGTCGGCCGGCGGCAAATCGGTGCAGGTGGACTGGACGCCGCCGGCGGGCGGCAACCGCGTCGCCGGCTGGAGCCTCGCGCAACTGCTCAATCACCCGGCGGTGGAGCACGCCAATGAAAAAGCCTACGCGGCTTTTCTCGCCGCCCAACCGGTGCTTGCCGGGATCGGCGTTGCCCGCGCGCAGATGCCGGGAATGGACGGCCGCATGGTCCTGCACGCCGGGCCGCCGATCGCGTGGCAGGAAATGTGCGGGCCGATGCAGGGCGCAGTGATCGGAGCGATCCTGTACGAAGGCTGGGCCGCCGACGCGGAGGCGGCCCGCCGGCTGGCCGAAGGCGGAACGATCGCATTCGAATCTGCGCACCACCACGCCACGGTGGGACCTATGGCGGGGGTCATCAGCCCGTCGATGCCGGTGTGGGTGATCGAAAACGCCGCCGGCAGCAATCGCGCGTATTCCAACATGAACGAGGGTCTCGGCAAGGTGCTGCGCTTCGGCGCCAATTCCCCGGAAGTGATCAAACGCCTGCGATGGATGGCCGAGGTGCTCGCCCCCGCGCTGGCTGCCGCCCTCGCGAAGTCCGGACCGCTGGAGCTGAAGCCGCTGATCGCGCAGGCGCTGCAAATGGGCGACGAAGTCCACAACCGCAACGCCGCGGCGTCTTCGCTGTTCCTGAAGAAGATCGTGCCCGCGGCGCTGCATTCCGGTTTCGACGCGGCAGCGATCGCCGACGCAGTGACGTTCATCGCCGGCAACGACCATTTTTTTCTGAATCTGTCGATGGCAGCCTGCAAGTCGATGCTCGATGCCGCACATGGCGTGCCGGGAAGCAGTCTGGTCACCGCCATGTCGCGTAACGGCGTGCGCTTCGGCATCCGCCTCTCGGGCACCGGTGAGCAGTGGTTCGAAGCGCCTTCCCCGGTCGTGGGCGGACTTTACTTCCCGAGCTATGGGCCGGAGCACGCGGCGCCGGACATGGGGGACAGTTCCATCACCGAGACCGCCGGTCTCGGCGGTTTTGCCATGGCCACCGCGCCTGCCATCGTGCAGTTCGTAGGCGGTACGCCGCAGGATGCGATCGCGAGCACGCGCGAAATGCGCCACATCACGCTCGGCCGCAACAGCGCGTTCACGCTGCCGGCGATAAATTTCAGCGGCACGCCTGCGGGCATCGATGCCCGCCGCGTGCTTGATACCAACATCACGCCGATCATCAACACCGGCATCGCCCACAAGGAAGCCGGCGTCGGCCAGATCGGCGCGGGCATCACGCGTGCACCGCTGGAGTGTTTCACGCAGGCCGTCATTGCGCTGGCGTCCCGGGTCGGCGTGGCCGTGCCCGGCATTGTTCGGTCCACTCGGTCCTAGACAGAGGGCACCGCGATGAGCAAACGCAATCGCACAGCGGTCGTGGCAGTCGGCGGCAACTCGCTCATCCTGGACGATCAGCATCAATCGATTCCTGACCAGGTAAAAGCTGCGACGATGACTTCGCAGTATGTCGCGGACATGGTCGAGGCGGGCTGGACGGTGGTGCTCACCCACGGCAACGGCCCGCAGGTGGGCTTCATCCTGCGCCGCTCGGGCATTGCCAAGGGCGTCGTGCCGGAGGTGCCGGTGGACTATGCCGACGCCGACACCCAGGGTGCGATCGGCTACATGTTCCAGCGCGCGCTCTACAACGAATTTCAGCGCCGCAAACTCAAGCGCAAGGTGGTCGCGATCGTCACGCAGGTGCGGGTGGATCCGAACGACCCGGCTTTCAAAGCTCCGACCAAACCGATCGGTGCGTACATGACCGAGGACGTCGCCAAGTCGCTGGCACAGGATCTGGGATGGACCGTGAAGGAGGAGGCCGGCCGCGGCTGGCGGCGGGTGGTGGCCTCGCCTTTGCCGCAGGAAATCATCGAGCGCGACATCATCGAGGCGCTGATCGACCTGGGCTACATCGTCATCGCTTGCGGCGGCGGCGGCATTCCCGTGCTGCGCGACGAACACGGCGGGTTGCAGGGCCTGGAAGCGGTGATCGACAAGGATTTCGCGTCCAGCCTGCTGGCGCGCGACATCCGTGCGGAGCTGTTCGTGGTTTCCACCGGCGTGGAAAAGGTGGCCGTCAATTTCGGCAAGCCGGATCAGCGCTGGCTGGAGCGCATCGTGCTCGCCGACGCGCGGCGCTATCTCGCCGAGGGGCAGTTTCCGAAAGGCAGCATGGGTCCCAAGATCGAGGCGATCATCGCTTTCCTCGAAGGCGGCGGCGATCGCGCACTGATCACCAATCCGCCCAACCTCGGGCGCGCGCTTTCAGGCGCATCCGGCACTCACGTCGTGCCGGCCTGAAGATATCGGCTGCGCGGCCTCGCCTTACGGCGCTACGCCGCGGCGGGCGGCGTCTCCTGTCGCGACATCAGCAGGCACACCGCGCCGAACATCACATAGCCGAGCGAGACCAGCGGCGACACCATCCAGCCGAGTTGCGGACCGTGGATCAGGCCGATGAAGGCGAACGCCGCGCCGACAAACGCCACGATGGCGGCGTGGGTCAGCTTGGAGTCGATGATGAAGGCTGCCATCGCACCCAGCACCATGCCGGCAAGCACTGATCCGCCTCCGAGTGTGGCAAGGCCGTGATAGACGACGCCCACTTGTCCGAGCGCGGCCATGCCGACTTTGTCGGCACTGGTGCCCGCCGCGCCGAGCGCACCGTCGATGTTGATCTTGGCCCATTCGGCGATGTTCGGGATGATGGCCAGCACCACCGCCGGCGCGTGCTTTGCCGGGCTGGCCTGGAATGCCTGCGCGCCGATGACCAGGCCGATGTACAGCAGGATCGGCAGGATCGCCACCAGCGGAATCAGGTTCAGCAACAGCGCGGTGAGTCCGAGGAAGCAGACCAGCGCAATGGCGATACCGGTGGCGAACGAATAACCGATGCGCCCGCCTACCGACTTCCAGCCCGGATGCCCGATATACACCGCCGGCGGGAACGGGCTTCCCAGCATCGATCCGACGATCGCACCGATACCGTCCGCCGCGAGAATTTTGCGCAGGTTGTAGTTGTCGCCCGCCGCCGAGGCGCTCTCCACGTTGTTCATCGCTTCCGTGAAGTTGTAGATCCCCAGCGGGATGGCGGTGGCCAGCAGCGGGGCAATGCCCGCCAGACCGCGGAATACATCGGCGGAGAACCACGGCAGGTGCAGGCCGAATTGCTCGAAGGCCTTGCCGACTTCGGCGCCCTTCATGTAGTCGCTCCAGCCGAAGGCCGCGGCGAGCCAGCCGATCGCCGCGCCCACAATCACCGCGGCCAGTCCGCCGGGAACGCCGCCCGGGAGCCGGATGTTGGCGGTCCAGGCGATGAGCACGATGGCGAAGCAGACGAAGCCGATCCAGGGCACTTCCCACATCTGGAAGGCCGGGCGCATCGAGATGAAGGCGATGGAAATGCCGGCCAGTGTGCCGAGCATCGCGGCGCGCGGGGTCATCTTGCGGATCCACGGCCCGACGAAGCAACCGAGCAGAACGATCACGCCGATGATGAAGCACCAGGCCAGCCCTGCGGCATAGGCGATCATCGGGTCCTTGGTGGAAAGATAGGTGGGCAGCATGACGACCAGCACCACGATGAACATGTGCGGCACGCTCGGGCCGTACGGCATCGCCGTGACATCGGAGCGACCGGTCTCCTTCGCCAGCTTGTAGGCAAGCCAGGCGTAGAACAGGTTGCCGATCGGCAGCGCAATGCCCAGCGCCGGCAGCACCCGTCCGTACACCGTGTCGGGCGGAAGCTGCACGACATACAGGCACAGCGTGGTGAGGACAATGACATTCAGCAGGACGTTGGTGAAAAGACCGAAGAACCCGTTCCAGTCGCCCGCCACCCACCAGCGCGGGTTTGCAGCAGATCCGGCAGCACTCATGGTTTTCCCCTCCCGTAGTCGATTCTTCTGTTCTCTCCGGCCGAAATAAGGCGACGCGGACCGTGGCGCGAGCGCAGCGTGTGCGCGATGGCGCCGTCATAGGTCCCCGCCCGCGACCGGGCAGGCTGAAAAGCATGCACCCGCCCGACCGCCAAGTCCAGAACCGGGCGGCTGGATGCGCTGCACCATGGGCGCCGTTAATGTCTCGATGCTTGACGTCGATACGAATATTCGTATAATCGTCGCGTGAAGCTACTGCTATGTCCTGCATGCTTTCCAAGAGAGAAAAGCAGAAGACGATTCGCGCGGACATGAAGGTCGCGATTAAAAAAGGGCTGGACGATGACCACAAAAATTTCGAAATCCAGCGGAAACGTGTTCCTCGACCTGGGATTCCCGCCCCATGAGGCGGCTGTCATGCTGCTGCGTGCGCAACTTGCCGAGGCATTGCGGGGGTGGATGGAATATAGCGCTCTTACTCAGGCGGATGCCGCAAAAAGACTGGGCATTACGCAACCTCGCGTATCGGAGATCACGCGGGGCAAGGTGGAGCTGCTTTCACTCGATTATCTGGTCGGCTTGTGCGCCAAGGCGGGCATACCGGTGAAAATGCGCCTCGCTGCCTGACTTTCCTACCTGCTACCTGAAACGATGTTCGACACCGCCCTCATCGTCATTGACCTGCAGCGCGATTATTTTCCTGATGGCAAATTCGTGCTACCCGGCATCGAACGCACGGTCGAGCGGGCCGCGTCACTGATCGCACTGTTCCGTGCCCAAGGCATGCCGGTCATTCACGTGCGGCATGTAGAGAGGGATCCGGCAGTCGGATTTCTACTGGATGGGACTTCCGGCGTAGAGATCGATCCGCGGGTCACGCCGCAGGGCGACGACATGCTGATCACCAAGAATTATCCGAATGCGTTTCGCGATACTACGCTGGCCAAGATCATCCACGTGCTCGGGGCGAAAGAACTGTTCTTCTGCGGCGCGATGAGCAACCTGTGCGTGGACGCCACCGTGAGAGCGGCATTCGACATGGGTTATCGCTGTACGGTGATCGAAGATGCCTGCGCAGCCTGCGATCTGGAGTTCGGCGGCAACATCATTCCCGCAACGCTGGTGCACGGCGCGTTCATGGCGGCTCTGGCCTCGGCCTACGGTGAAGTCGTGGACCTCAAGACGTTCTCAGGACGACTCGCCGCTGGATGAGTCTCTTAAGAAAAATACGCTACTAAATAATTATCGAGGGACGGACATGACAGGAATTCGTAATCTCTTCGGGTGTTTGATGGTTGTATTTTCCGTAATGGCTGCAACCTGGGCGGCGGATCTGCCGTCGGCTTCACCTGAAGATTTCGGATTTTCCTCAGAGCGTCTGGCGCGTATCGGTCCCGCAATCAAGGGCGAGATCGAGAAAGGACAATACCCGGGTGCGGTGATACTGGTTGCGCGCAAAGGTCAGATCGTCTACTTCGAGAGCTTCGGGCAACTCGACCCCGCGAGCGGCAAGCCGATGACGAAGGATGCGATCTTCCGTCTTTACTCGATGACCAAGCCGTATACCTCGGTGGCGGCCATGATGCTGATGGAGGAGGGGCGGCTGCGCGTGACCGATCCCGTCTCCAGATATATTCCGGCGCTCGCCAATCTGCAGGTCAGCGTCGCCTCGACGGACCCCTACACCGGGGTGGCGAAATATTTCAACGTTCCGGTCGATCGCGAGGTTACGATCCAGGATCTGCTCCGGCACACATCGGGGTTCGTGTATGGAGCCTATACCGCGCATCCCAAGGTCAAGGAGCTTTACGCGAAGGAAGGCGTCGACTGGAAGGACGTGACGCCCACCGAGCAGATCGAGCGCCTGGCGAAGGTGCCGCTCGCGCACCAGCCGGGCAGCACATTCGAATACAGTTTGTCGACTGACGTGCTCGGGCGCGTGATCGAGGCGATATCCGGCATGCCCCTCGGCCAGTTCCTCCAGGAGCGCATCTTCACGCCGCTTGCCATGACGGATTCGGCGTTCATCGTGCCGAAAGAAAAGCTCGACCGGCTCGCGCAACCCTTCGCCACCGATCGTGCGACCAATACCCCCATCAACCTCCTCGATGTTACGGTACCCCAGAAGAACGATGCTGGCGGCGCGGGCAGCGTGGGAACCGCCGCGGACTATGCCCGCTTCCTGCAGATGATGATCAACGGCGGCCAACTCGGTGGCGTGCGGTTGTTGAGCCGCACCACCGTGCAGTACATGACTGCGGACCATCTCGGCGACACCAAAGCCTCGGGACTGACAACGCTGCCGGCGGGCACCGGCTTCGGGCTCGGTTTCGCCGTGAGACGGGAAACAGGCCGGTTCGAAGTTACCGGTTCGGCCGGCGAATACTACTGGGCGGGGGCGGCAGGCACGGGCTTCTACGTCGATCCGAAAGAGGAACTGATTTGCGTATGGATGACTCAAGGGCAGCCGGGCATGCCGCGACGTTACGACCGCTATCTGTTCAAGCAAATGGTGTATCAGGCCATCAACGACTGACGCGCGGCAACCGCCTTTTCCTGTGCTGATGGCGGGCCCGATGTTCGATAGATTTCTTAAATGCGACGAAGAGCCGTCTTCAGTCCGAGGTGTTTAACAAACGGATCAAAATCGCGATCGGAATATAAAAGCGGGATCCCGTTTTCGATGCAGAACGTGGCAATGATTGCATCCGTCGTCTTGCGGACGGTGACGCCTTTTTTTCGAAGCGCCCGATAGTTGTCGGCAGTCTTGAGCGCCAGCGTGGCTCCCAGCAGGTCGTAAATCGTCAGACTGGTCATTAGCCGCTTTGCGGTCGCATGGTCGGCATCATTGCGGAATCCCTGCAGCACCTCGGCTAGTATCAGGTCGCCAATCGCTACAGGCTCGGTCCCGAGAAGTGCGTCAAGGCGGTCGGTTTCCTCCGTAATCCGACCGTTGCAATAATCCACCCATACGCCGGAATCGACCAGGAGCATCAGTCGGTTCGCATGCGGTCCAGATCACTCCGCCACTTGAGCTTGCCGCGAAATCCCTTGAGCGCCTCCTGCTCCTTAAGCCGAATCAGGGCTTTGAGTCCAAGCTCCACGGCCTCTCGCTTGGTTTGTGCTCCGGTAGCCTTGATTGCATCCGCGATCAGTTTTTCGTCAATGACAATGTTGGTCCGCACCGATTGTCTCCGTGTGTATGGTAATTATGTATTATGCACATTCCGGCAATGCCATTGCGCTGATCAGGCATCCATTGGAATATCGGCGCCCTCCTGCCACGGCAACGTCGAGAGTTCTATCCGCCACGTGTCGCTGCAGTTGCCGCGCCTTCCGAACGAGATCTCGAAATCCACCAGTTGCCGCAGCTCGGCACTGCATTTTTCTGCCGCGAAGTCGGCAAGGCAGGTCGCCTGTGGCAGCCTGATTGCACGCGGGCGAACGATCATGAAGAACGGGCCCATCGTCAGTAGCAGGGTCAGAGGGTCGGCTGACAATTGATTGGCAGAGCTTTCCCCGGCGCTCACAGGTACACGTTCCCAGATCTCAAAGTAATCGGTTTCGACGCCATATTCGAACACGCGGTCCGGTGTGTCGAACACCATGCGGCCGATGTCGTTGGCGCCGCTCGGCGGTTGGAAGTCGTGGCGCCGCAACCATCTGCAGATATCCTCGTCCACGACCGTCGTGCCGCAGAATCCCTGTTGCCTCGCCAGCTCCAGCAACTCGGTGCGGTTCAACTGATCCGGCCCTGCTTTGCCCGCGAAAGCTGGACGGCCGGCGGGTACGCGAATGTCGGCGTGCCACGATTGCGTCTGCATCCAGACCACCTGCGTAGTCGTGTCCTCGATCTCCGGCGTGCGCAGCAGCGTTCGTTTCCATACGCCTATATACGCCGGCGGTACTGGGGGACCAGGCTGAAGCTGGATCACCATCTAAGGATTACACCCAACGCAGAGGCGCAGAGAAAGGCTGGAGGACGCAGAGGAAGAGAAATATGATTGGTTCGTGGCGGGCTTAATTCCTGCCAATGTGCTCCGATGATTGTGTATATCTGACGCTCGAACTTGTTGCAGTTTCTATCCCCGTTTGTTTTTCTCTGCGCACTCCGCGCACTCCGCGCCTCTGCGTTGGGTGTAAATATTCGGGTGAATTCTGTGGCCGCGGTCACGCGACCATTCTGCCAGCGAGTTCAGCGGCAACTTGTTCGCTGCTCGAGACGGACCCGAAGATGCCGCCTTCGACGGCGATCATGCGCAGGGCTGCGTCGTGCAGGTCGGGAAATGCCGATGCACAGGCGTCGCCGATGGTGATGCAGCGGTAACCACGATCCACCGCGTCGCGCAGCGTGGAACTGACGCAGACCTCGGTGGTAATGCCGCTCAACAACAGCGTTTCGATGTCGCGCACGCGCAGCCGGTGATCGAGGTCGGTGTGCGCAAAGGCGCTGTAGCCGGGTTTGTCGATCACGATCTCTGCGGCGGCCGGCTGCAATTCATCGATGAAATCGTGTCCGGGTTCGCCGCGAATGAGCAGGCGTCCGAGCGGACCGGGGCTGCCGATTTCCGCGCCGGCGTTGCGGCTGCGGGCAAGCTTGACCGGCGGACAATCGGACAGATCGGGGACATGTCCCTCGCGGGTGTGCACGATCATCAGTCCGGCGGCGCGTGCGGCATCGAGCAGCTTGCGCACCGGCGCGATGGCGGTCTGCAACGGCGCAATATCCAGCCCGGCCTTTGCCGCGTAGCCGCGCGGGTCGAGAAAGTCGCGCTGCATGTCGATGACCAGCAGCGCCGTGCGCTCCAATGCCAAACCTTCAAGAAGGTTCATGTCTACACCTTATCTACACCCAACACAGCAGCTTCGGCCGTAAGTGTTGCACCTTAAGGCACAGAGGACACAGAGAGCACAGAGGAAGACGGAATGAATATTTCTTGGAGGTGTGAATTTCTGTCGACCCGCTCCGACGATTGCATACACTGGTATCTCCAACTCGCAGCGGTTTTTCCTCTGTTATTGTTTTTCTTCGTGCCCTCTGTGCCTCTGTGTTGGGTGTAGGGGGTTGGATCACGAAAACTCCTTGCGCACCGCGCCGGAGATCAATGTCGTGAGTTCCTGCGCCATCGCCGATCCTTTCTCCTTGGTCGCGGCTTTCGCCGATGACAACACGCCGGACGGCGGCACCCATTCGGTTCGGGTCGGATAAATGTCGTAAGGCGGGAAATCCGCCGGCGGATCGTTCGGGATGCGGTCCAGCCGGACCAGTTCGGGATGGTAGTGCAACATCATGGAAGTTTCGAGCACGGCCGCATGCTCCAGCGCGTAGCCGGGAAATCCATCGGGAAACGCTTTCGCCAGCGTTGCTGGAGTGAAAAAATCCCAGTACTCCAAGCGCATGATCGTCAGCGGCGTTGTGCCCAATTCACGCATCGCCAGATCGATGCCCTCGATCAGGAACCACTGGTTTTCGTAGTGGCCGTTGACGATGACGAGTTTTTTCACGCCATGTCGCGCGAACTCGCGCACGGTGTCGCGCACGGTATGCGCCAGCGTCATTGCGTCGAGGCTGGTGGTGCCGGGAAAATGCTGGCCGCCGCCGCGTTCGACCATCGCCGGCAGCACCGCGCGCTAGCACAGGAAAACGGCTTTGAGGTCGGTGTCGAGCACGAAGTCCCAGTCCTCCTCGCTGGTTTCCAGCAACGGTTTCTCGAGGATCACGCCGGCGTTGTTGATCAGGATGTCGATCTGTCCCAGCGCATCTCTGACCTTGTTGACCATGCGTTCGACTTTGGCGGCCTTGGTGATGTCGGCGTCGACCTCGATGGCGCTCGCGCCGGCGGCGGCCATTTCCTTGACCGCTTGCCGCGCTTCGGCGGCGCGCCCCAGGTGATTGACCGCAATGCGCGCTCCGGCCGCCGCGAGCGCGACGGCAATGGCCCGCCCGATGCCGGTCGCAGCGCCCGTGACCAGCGCGGTCTTGCCTTCGAGGGAAATGGTGGTCATCGATTCAGTGCATCACTTCGCCGTTGGAAACCACGATCACCGCATGTTTGCTGGCGACGTAGGCGGAGAAACCCGATACGCCGGTGAGGCCCCAGATGGAGGCCTGATTGATGATGCTCGATCCCGATCCCAGCAACGGCAACAACGTACGCACCGCGCGCGATGGCGTGGCCGATACCGCGGGCCGCTCCGGTGACCATGACGGCCTTGCCGGCAAGCGCGTAGTTCGGGTTCATCCCCTATATCACACTGCGGTGAGGAAGGAGACACCTGCAGCGCCGAGAAAGCCGTCCGCCTTGTGGGGACCACTGGTGGCGACCTCGCCGTAGTCGTCGGACAGAATGCGGGCGACACGGTCGCGGTGATAGCCTTTGAGCAGTTCACTCATCGGCATGACCTGCACGTGGTCCGATGGAAACAGTTGTGCGTCCAGCGCCGGCAAATCATGCCATGGCACGATCGGGCGCTCATGATGGGCATTGTGATAAGAGAAATTCAGCAACAGCAGGTTCATCCAGGGGTGGACCACCGAAACCAGGTTGGAATAGGTGTTGGCCTGCTCGTACCGGCGATCGCGAACCTTGTCGTCCGGAATATCGCCTTCCTCGAGTACCGCGAAGGCGTCGTAGGTATGCTGATACGCGTCCGTAAAACGCAGCGCGTGCAGCATGATGAAGTAGGCAACGGCATACAGCACCAGCGCCTGCGGCGCATACCAGCCGAGCGCCGCGAACGCAGCGAGCCGGATTACGACAGTCGCGAGTACGCGCGGCCGCTCGGCATGTCGCGCCGGCTTCACGAACGGCAGCACCATCACGTAAGCGTGCATGATCAGTTCCACTGCCGGGATGTACAGCCATTCGGCGGCGATCGCCAGTCCGCGGAACCAGGCGGGAGACACCCGCAGAAATTTCTTGTAGTCGAAAGTCAGCACATCGGCGCGATCGATGTGGTGGCGCATGTGCTTGCGGCGCAACGCCTGGAAAGACGCGTAGCAGCTGCCGTTGATCCAGCTCATCAGCACGCCCCAGCGGTTGTTCGCGGCCGCAGACTTGAAAATGCTCTGGTGGGCGAACTCGTGCACGAAGTAGGCGCTGTAGGTCAGGCAATGCCCGGCGAGCAGCACGCCGACCAGGTTTGCATACCAGGCGTCGGCGGTCATCAGTGCGATGCCGAATGCCCATCCCAGGAGCGTATAAGACAGCGCCACGATATTCAGCCAGGCGCCGTCGGGAGAGCGAAAGAACTGTTTCGGCATGTCGTTGGATTGCCCCTGAAGGGCCCGCGCGTGCGCGGGCCCGCTCCGGTTACTTCTTCATCATCGTCCTGAGGATGGAGTCGTCGTAGGTATCCTCGATTTTCGGTATCGCGGTGATCTGGCCTTTTGCCTTCAGAATTTCGCCGATCAGCGCGCCGCTGACGTAGAGGGAGGTGGTGTCCTTGCCTTTCGCCAAGACCTTGGTCATTTCGTTTGGCAGCATGTTGTACACCCCGGACAGTCGTTCCTTCACTTCGGCGGCGGACACCCCGAGCGCCTTGCCGATGATTTCAGCGGCCTTGTCGGGATTCTTTTTCATGTAGTCGAGCCCGTCGATGTAACCCTGGATCAGCGCCTTGACGACCTCGGGCTTGGCCTTGATGACCTCCTTCTTGAACACCATCACGTCAGTGATCAGGCCGGGGGCATCCTTGGACGAATACACCACATGGAATTTCTTCCCGCCTTCGAGCGCGGTGATCTGCGACACGTTGGGCTCGTAGGTCACGCCGATCGGCAATGCGCCGGAGGCCATCGCCGCAGGGATCGCTTCCGGCGTCATGTTGACAGGCTGGACGTCTTTCTCGCTCAGCTTGTTGACCTTGAGCGCGTAAGACAACAGAAAGTCCGAGGGCGACAGTGGATTGAAGCCCACTTTCTTGCCCTTGAAGTCGGCGACCTTCTTGATGTCCACGCTGCTGACGATCGCGTCGCCGCCCGCGGAATAATCGATCGGACTGACTACACGCTGGGTGCTGCCTTTGGCGACCTGGCCGATGACCTGGTCGTAAGTCAGCATGCCGCCGTCCACCGAGCCGCCTTCGATCGCGGGCGGAATCAGCGCGGGATCTCTGAAGACCTGCAGCGTGACTTTGAGGCCGGACTTCTTGTAAAGATCGAGCGCGTCGGCGACGTAGTAGGGCCCGTAGCCGATCCAGATTACCGTGCCGATTTTTGCCGTTCCCGCGGCGAAGGCGCCGCTCCCGGCGAGAAGCAGGATGGCGACGAGGGACTGCGTAACGCGACGCGTGACTACAGTGAGCAGGCCTTGCATGTTGAACTCCTCATTCGGGTAGAAAAAGCGATGGAGAGCAGTCTCGCTCTCCCGGGCTTTTATCCCTCCGTGGAGCCTCATCATGAGGCCGGGCCACTCTCGGACCAGTCACCCTTTCGGGTCGGAACCCTAGTGTCCCTACCGGATCATGCTGCTTTCGGGCAGCAAGACCATTCTCCGTCTGCACGCTATCAAAGCAATAGCGGTGCCAATCCGGCGGTGAGCCAAAAAAGTGTTTCCGGTTGATAGACTTGCACTACCGGCGCCGAAGAGCTGGAGTAAAACCCGTCGCACACAAATGGCGCCCCGGCACCGCACCGCCAAGCTAGTGCCGGAGCGAAGTGACTGCCGGGGCGAAGTCAGCGTGACGGGGCGCCAGTCCCGGCCGTTGCGCTGCGATCCGGTAAGATGCGGGCTGGAACGGTGATCCGACTTCGCAATGTCATTCCTCTCTATTCTGTTCACGCTGCTGATCGAGCAGGTTCGGCCGCTCAGCTCGCGCAATGCGGTCTATCGCTGGTATCTGCGCTACGTCAATTCGTTGGGCAATCATTTCAATGCCGGCGCGCAGGATCAGGGCATGGTCGCCTGGCTGCTGGCGATGCTGCCTTGGGTTTTGGTTTCGCTGGCGATTCATTATTTCCTTCTGGACGTCAGTATCGCCGCGGCATGGGTGTGGAACGTCGCGGTGCTCTATCTCGCCATGGGATTCCGCCAGTTCAGTCATGCCTTCACCGAAATCGTCGAAGCGTTGCGCACCGGCGATCTGGACCGGGCGCGGGTGCTGTTGACCGATTGGCGCGGCGAATCGGCGGTAGAGTACAACGGCACCGAGATCGCCAAGGTGGCCATCGAAGAAGGCCTGATCAATTCGCATCGCCATGTGTTCGGCGTCATCTTCTGGTTCCTGATCCTGCCCGGCCCGAGCGGCGTGGTGCTCTATCGCCTGTCCGGGATCCTCGATCAGAAATGGGGTTCGCGTTCGCGACAGGATTACGGCGATTTCGGGAAATTCGCGCAGAAGATATTTTACTACATCGACTGGATTCCCGTGCGGCTCACGGCAATGAGTTTCGCCGTTGCCGGCGACTTCGAGGATGCCGTGTACTGCTGGCGCTCGCAGGCGACGACATGGATGGATCCGGAGCAGGGTGTGGTTCTGGCGAGCGGCGCCGGTGCGCTGGGAGTTCGGCTCGGCGAAACGCTGCATCATCATGGCACCGTGAGTTTTCGTCCCGAGCTCGGACTCGGCGATGACGCCGATGTGAACACGATGACAAGCGCGGTGGGAATGATGTGGCGCACACTGGTGTTGTGGATGTTCATCATCGCGCTGGTCACCGTCGCGCGCTGGGTGGGCGCGTAACGTGCCCAGTACCCCGTTCCGCCGATTCTCGTCGGGTTTTCAGCGACGAACCAGCGGAACAGGACACTAAAACTTCCTGCCCGAGTCGATCTCCCTGACCAGTTTGCGATAGGCGTCGAGCCGCCGTGCATCGATTTTTCCTTCGGCTTCCGACTGCGCGATCGCGCACCCGGGCTCCACCAGGTGCCTGCAGTTGTGGAAACGGCAATGGCCCAGCAATGGCCTGAATTCGAGGAATGCTTCGGCAATGTCCTGCTGCGTGAGGTGATGCAGGCCGAATTCCTGCATCCCGGGAGAGTCGATCAGATCGCAGGTGGGATCGAGGTGATAGAGCCTGGCGTGAGTCGTCGTATGCCGGCCCGAATCGAGCGCCGCCGAAATCTCCGCGGTGGTGGCTCCGGCTCCGGGAATCAGCGCGTTGATGATCGTGGATTTTCCCATGCCGGACTGACCGATCAGGACACTCACCTGTCCGCTCAGCGCGGGACGCAGCGGCGATATGTCGCGCTTGGCCGATAGCGGGATGACGCGATAGCCGAGATCGGAATACAGGATCAGGCGATCCATCGCGCCGGTGCTTTCTTCCGCCAGGTCGAACTTGTTCAATACGATGACCAATGAAAGGCGCTGATTTTCGGCGGCCGCGATGCAGCGATTCAGCAACTCTTCGTAGAAACTGGGGACGACGGCCAGCACGATGACGATCTGCGTGACGTTGGCGGCAATCAGTTTCTGGCGGAATTGGTCGGAGCGATACAGCAATGCGGAGCGGGGATCGATGGCTTCGACGACACCCTGGTCGGGCGCTGTGCGAGCGACTTCGACACGATCGCCGCAGGCCAGCGTGCTGCGTTTGCCGCGCGGAAAACAGGTAAGGATTTCGGGACCGGGGAGTTCGACCAGATATTGCCGGCCGAAAGTGCCGACTACGAGGCCGTGATGCAAGGTCTGCGGCGCACTCAACGCTTATTCAAGACCAACGCCAACCGCAGAGGACGCGGAGGAATAGCGGAACAAAACCTTAAAGCGGAAGAAGGAGCAATCTGCCGGACGATTCGGTGCGCATTTGTTGTTCGCTCCTGTTCTTGCTCTTCCTCCGCGCCCTCTGCGTCCTCTGCGGTGATTGATTTACAGATCGAAAAGCGCATCTATTTTGGCGGCACAAATGAAATCGTTTTCCGAAATCCCCTTGATCGCGTGCGTCATGTAGGCGACGGTGGCCTGGCCATAGCCGACCGCAATGTCGGGATGATGGTCTTCGCGATGCGAAATCCATGCAGTGGCATTAACGAACGCCATGGTTTCGTGGTAATTCTTGAACTTGAACGTCTTCTGCACCAATCCGTTCTTGTACTCCCAGCCGGACAGTCCTTTCAGCATGTGTCCGATCTGAGTTTCCGTCATCGGCGCCACACCGCCTTCGCAGGGTTTGCATTTCTTCCGAACCAGTCCTTCCGATATCTCGCTCATAAAGAATACCTCATTCAAAATTCCGAACCACGGAGAACACGGAGGAATGCATTAAATAGAAAGTTCGAAAATGTAGCGGGAAATGGGCAGGAATATGGTTAGCTTCAGGCAATCGTCCGACCGTTGTTCGTTTTTTATCTCCATTCGTTGTTCTCCGTGCCCTCCGTGGTTCATGATCTTCACGTTCTTGCGAGTTGTTCGAGGCGAGCAATACGAATAGCAGCGGGCGGATGAGAATCGTAGAACGCCGAATGCAGGGGATCCGGCGTCAGTGTGGAAGCATTGTCCTTGTACAGTTTCACCAGGGCGTGAACGAGGTCGCGAGCCGGCGTGAATTTCGCGGCGTACTGATCGGCCTCGAATTCGTGCTTGCGCGAGTACATCGCAAGCAGGGGCTGGAGCAGGAAGGTGAATACCGGCATGACCATGAAGAACAGGGTCAGCGCCATCGCATCCATGGCGGGATAGCCGACGTTGAGTCCCTGATAGAACCATTCCTGATTCTTGAGTTGGCCCAGCAGGAAAAAGAATATCAGCGAGAATGCCGCCATCAGCGCGAGCCGCTTGATCACGTGGCGCATGCGGAAATGTCCGAGCTCGTGCGCCAGCACCGCTTCGATCTCGGCGATGTCCAGCCGCGACAGCAGCGTGTCGAAAAACACGATGCGCTTGGATTTTCCGAAGCCGGTGAAATAGGCATTGCCATGGCTGCTGCGTTTCGACCCATCCATCACGAACAGGCCTTTGGACGTGAAGCCGCAGCGGGCGATCAGATTCTCGATCCGCGTCTTCATTTCGCCGTCCTGCATCGGTGCGAATTTGTTGAACAGCGGTGCAATCACGCTGGGCGCTATGAATTGCACGAAGAGCATGAAGACGATCGCCACCAGCCACACGTACAGCCACCATGTTTCGCCCATTCCCGCCATCAGCCACAGCACTGCGAACAGCAGCGGCAATCCGAGTATCGTGCCGACCGCCGCCTGTTTTGCAAGATCGCCGAAGAACATCGCCAGCGTCATCTTGTTGAAGCCGAAGCGGCTCTCGATGCCGAAAGTGCGGTACAGGTCGAACGGAAGTTCGATGACGGACAGGACCACCGCCAGGACCGCGACGAACATGACGCCACGGAAAATCCCGGTCGCGAAAAAAGACGCCGCGAGATTGTCGATTGCCTGCAGCCCGCCGCCGAAAGTCAGAATCAGCAGAACCGCTGCATCGAAGACGATGACCTTCATGTTGAGGCGCGTCTTCGCGCTGCTGTAGTCCGCGGCCTTTTGGTGGGCCTCAAGACCGATGTCATCCGAGAACGCGGCGGGAACCGCGCCGCGATTCGCCTGGATGTGCCGCACATGGCGCGACGCCAGCCAGAGACGCAGACCGGTGGCTGTCAGTAACGCTGCAAGGAACAATATGGCAAATGTGTTCATGGATGTCGGTTAGGGTCTGTGACAGAATGGCGTCAGGAAAATTCGAAAAAACACAAAAGATTATGGCACAGGATCCCGGCAACCTAATCTGGATCGATATGGAAATGAGCGGGCTGAGTCCCGACAATGACCGTGTCCTCGAAGTGGCGATCGTCATCACCGATTCGCAGTTGAACGTCGTAGCCGAAGGCCCGGTCAAGGTCGTTCATCAGCCTGACGACGTCTTCGACCGCATGGATTCGTGGAACAAGTCCACGCACAAGAAATCCGGCCTGATCGACAGGGTCAAGGCAGCGACAGAAAACGAGGCGGAAGTGGAAGCGGCGCTGATCGCTTTCCTGGCGCAGCACCTGCCGGAGAACACGTCGCCGATGTGCGGCAATTCAATCTGCCAGGACCGCCGCTTTCTCGCCCGGCACCTGCCGAAACTCGAGGCCTTCTTCCACTACCGCAACTTGGATGTCTCCACGCTGAAGGAACTGGCCAAGCGCTGGAAGCCGGGAATCATGGCCGGCTTCGTCAAGCACGGCAAGCACGAGGCGCTGGCCGACATCCATGAATCGATCGAGGAATTGAAATACTACAGGGAGCACTTCCTCAACCTGGAAGGTTGACGAGCCGTGACGGCGTAAGAGCAGGGACAAATGCAAAACCGGATAGCCTGGACGCAAGAAAGCGTCGCATGGCGCGCTGTTCTCATTGGTACCTCGTCACGTCGTCACGATCGTCACGCGTCACGGTTTTTAAGGACATACTCGATCAACCTTTGCGTCGATGCGTCGTGTCTCGGTCCCGGTTTGCCGGCCTTCAAATCCTCCAGCACGCCACCCGCAAGCTGTTTGCCGAGTTCCACGCCCCACTGGTCGAAGGAGTTCACGTTCCAGATCGCGCCTTGCACGAATACCTTGTGCTCGTAGAGCGCGATCAGCGCACCGAGTGAGCGCGGGTCCAGTTGCTTGAGAACTATGGTGTTGCTCGGACGGTTTCCCGGAAACACGCGATGCGGCGTCAGTCGCTCCAGTTCCTCGCCCTGCATGCCGCGCGCCTTCAGTTCGGTTTGGACTTCGTCGGCGCTCTTGCCCCGCAACAGAGCTTCGGTCTGCGCGATGCAGTTGGCGAGCAGCATGTCGTGGTGCCCAGGCATGTTGTCGCCCGCGTTTACCGCAACGATGAAGTCAGCCGGCGTGACCTGGGTGCCCTGGTGCAGATGCTGGAGGAACGCATGCTGGCCATTGGTCCCCGGTGCGCCCCAAATCACTGGTCCGGTGGAGTAGTTGGTCGCCGTGCCCGACCGATCCACTCTTTTGCCATTGCTCTCCATGTCGAGCTGCTGCAGGAAGGCCGGAAAATGCAACAGGTCCTGGGCGTAAGGCAGCACCGCATGCGTGGGATGACCCAGAAAATCGAGGTGCCACACCCCGATCAGCGCTGCCATGGCCGGCAGGTTGCGTTGCAGCGGGGTGTTGCGGAAGTGCTCGTCCATTTCGTAGGCGCCGACGAGGAGTTCCTCGAAGCGTTCGAAGCCGATTGCAAGTGCGATCGGCAGTCCGATGGCGGACCACAGCGAGTAGCGACCCCCCACCCAGTCCCAGAATCCGAACACGCGCTCGGGGATGATGCCGAAGGCGGCGGTGGCTTCGAGATTGGTCGAAACGGCAGCGAAATGATGCTTAACCAGCAAGTCCGCGGGAGCGAAAGCAGCCAGTTTAGTAAGCAACCACTCGCGCGCAGAGCGCGCATTGGTTAAGGTTTCCTGTGTCGTGAAGGTCTTCGACGAGACAATGAACAGTGTCGCCTCGGGATTCAGACCGGCGAGGGTGGCGGCCAGGTGCGCGCCGTCGACATTGGAGACGAAATGGGCGCGCAGGCCGGGCGAGCCATAGGGCCGCAACGCTGTTGTCACCATCAGCGGACCGAGGTCGGAGCCGCCGATGCCGATGTTCACTATGTCGGTGAACGTTCGGCCGGTGCAGCCCCGCGCGATGCCTCCGCGAATACGTTCGGCCATGCCGCGCATGCGCTCGAGGATGGCGCGAATCCCGGGCATGACGTCCTGCCCGTCCACCATGACCGGCCGCTGCGAACGATTGCGCAGGGCCGTATGCAGGACGGCGCGTTTTTCGGTGACGTTGATGCGTCGGCCTTCGAACATGGCCGCAATTTGTGCCGGGACGCTGGCGTCTACGGCCAAAGCCACCAGCAGACGTCGTGTTTCGACCGAAATCGGATTCTTGGAATAATCGAGCAGCATCCCGCAGGCTTCGATCGAAAACGCCTGGGCGCGCTGCGGATCCTGCGCAAACAAGTCGAGGATTCGCGCATCGCCCATGTCACGGGAGTGCGCATCCAGGGCTTGCCATGTCGGGCGGTCGGTCAGGCGCATGAGCGGGGATTGGTGATTGGTGAGTGCCAAAAACGGATAACGCCAAATCAAACCGGATTCTATAGGACGGCCCCCTCCAAAAACAAAAGGCCCCCGGACTATTCCGGGGGCCTTTGAATTGAATCTGTTTACTGGACGCTTAAGCGGCCTTTTTCTTGGTGGTCGCGCCGCTGGCGGCGGTGATCGAGGCTTCCGTTGCTTCCGCGACTTGTTTGGTCGCCTTGCTGAATGCGTCGTAAGCCTGGTTTGCGGCGGCCAGCGCCGACTTCACGGCAGCGACGGCAACATCAGAACCAGCGGGTGCGCTTTTTACGGCCTTGTCCAGGGCAGTCGTCAAGTTCTTGTTCACATCGGCAAAGCGTACTTCGAAGAACTTGCTCAGTTCCGTCTGGGTCTCAGCGACGACGGCATAGACGCTGCGTCCATAAGCAGCCGCTTTTTCAGCGGAGGGCTGGACGATCGAGGTCTGGATTTCGGTCAGTTCCTGGACATCTTTGGCGGCAACGACCGTTTTGGCATGCTTCACGGTGTCGGCAAAGACGGCCTTGGCAATCTTCAGTTGCACGTCCAGCAGCTTTTCGGCACCGGCTGCGGCGATACCGGCGAATTCAACGAAAGTTTCGAGGCTTTCCTTATTCGTGGCCAACAATTGCTCAGGTACGTTGTACATGATTTTCTCCTTCGAGCAGGCGAAACGATTTACGGGACTGAATCCTGTGATGCGGCTGAAGCTTGTTGCACTGCAAAAAACAATGGCATTGTAATGGGCTCTCAGGCTAAGTCAACACAAAATTTGCGAATGTTGGCGTATTCGCGTGTAACTCAAATTTAATTTCATATAAACATATATTTAATATAGTCCCCTAAGACCCATGGAGCTCAAATGGACGTTGTGATTAAGGCTTTGATTGATGCCGCAAGATCTCTTGTGCACCCCATCATTCTGATCATCCTGCTGGTGCCGATGCTGATCGCCCTCGCTGTCTGGATCGGCGTGAGCTGGGCCTATTGGGGCACTTGGACGACCGTTATTCAGAATGCGGTTTTGGACCACGCCAGCTTCACCTGGTCAGACCATGCCGATGCGGCAGAGATGAGGCGGATTTTCGAAATCGCGCGTGGACGGCTGTTCCTGCTCGGGCTCATCACCGGCGTGATGTACTTCATCCCGCCCTTCAATCTGGTGGCGCCGGTGTTTTCGGCGCTGGCCTTCATCCATCTGTGCCTGGATGAGCTGCAGCGGCTGCGGTCCGCTGGCGCTCAGGGGCTAGGGGAAATGCAGGGGCTAGGGGCTAGAAATAAAAAGCGGCGCATGGCGCCGCCTGTGACTTGGGCTAATCCTTAAATTCCCCCCCTAGCCCCTAGTCCCTAGCCCCTGCTGCGATCTACGAGCGTCAGAGGCGCTCGTAGATCGCAGCGATTCCCTGCCCCCCACCGATGCACATGGTCACCAGTGCGTACTTGCCCTCGATGCGCTGCAGTTCATAGAGCGCTTTGACCGAGAGGATGCAGCCGGTGGCGCCGACCGGATGACCCAGCGCAACGGCGCCGCCGTTCGGATTGACCTTCTTCGGATCGAAGCCGAGATCCTTCGCGACGGCGCAGGCTTGCGCAGCGAAGGCCTCATTCGATTCGATCACATCCATGTCGGCGACTTTCAGGCCCGCCCTCTTCATGGCGTTCTGCACTGCGGGAATCGGGCCGAGACCCATCAGCGTCGGTTCGACGCCCGCGTGGCCGTATGCGACCAGCCGCGCCATCGGTTTCAACCCTTTTTTTTCCGCGAGTTTGCGTTCCATCAAAACGACTGCGGCTGCACCGTCGTTGATGCCGGAAGCATTCCCCGCGGTAACGGTACCGTCTTTCTTGAACACCGCTTTGAGTTTGCCGAGATTCTCCACGGTCGCGTCGCCGCGCACGTGCTCGTCGGTGTCGAATAATTTGGTGCCTTTGCGGTCCTTGATCTCTATCGACAGGATCTGGTCCTTGAAATAACCATTCTGTATCGCATTCGCCGCACGCCGATGACTTTCGACCGAGAACTCGTCCTGCATGGCACGCGTCAGGCTGTATTTGGCCGCGACATTTTCCGCGGTTACCCCCATGTGCATCGCATCGAACGGATCGGACAACGCGCCAGTCAGCGCATCCAGTACGACCTGATCGCCCATCTTCGAACCCCAGCGCGCAGCCGGCAGCCAATAGTTGGCGCGGCTCATGGACTCCGCACCGCCCGCAACCGCGACGTCCGCATCTCCCAGAGCAACAATCTGGGCGGCGCTGACGATGGCCTGCAGCCCGCTGCCGCACAGCCGGTTCAGCGTCATCGCCGGAACTTCCTTCGGGATCCCGCCGTTGATTGCGCAGACGCGCGACAGATACATGTCCTTCGTTTCGGTGTGGATCACGTTGCCGAAGACGACATGACCGATTTCCTCGGGCGCCACCTTGCCGCGCGACAGCGCTTCACGCACGCAACGCGCACCCAGGTCGGTCGGTGCGAAATCCTTCAGTGCCCCGCCGAAATCGCCGATCGCGGTTCGCACGCCGGAAATAATTACCACTTCACGTCCGTTGTTCATTGCTTTTCTCCAGTTCGGATTCCAATTCTTGAACCACGGAGGGCACGGAGAAATTCGAGAGCTGAAGACTACCTGGACAAGGGAAGATCGACGGAGTATCCAATCGATAGCGATGGCCACCTTGCATCCCATTGGCTCACTTCAGTTCCTGACCTTTCCTCCGTGATCTCCGTGTCCTCCGTGGTTCCAGATTTTGTCTTTAGCCCCGCTCGACCGCGAGCGCAACGCCCATGCCGCCGCCGATGCATAGCGACGCGAGGCCTTTCTTCGCATCGCGCTTGATCATCTCGTGAATTAGTGTGACCAGTATGCGGCAGCCGGATGCGCCGATCGGATGGCCGATCGCGATCGCGCCGCCGTTGACGTTCACCCTCGACGTGTCCCAGCCCATGTCGCGGTTGACCGCGATCGCTTGCGCTGCAAACGCCTCGTTGATTTCCAGCAGGTCGATCTCCCCGGGCGTCCACCCAGCTTTCCTCAGACACAATTGCGACGCCGGAATCGGACCAATCCCCATGATGCTCGGATCGACTCCGGCGGACGAATAAGCCTTGATGCGTGCCAGCGGTTTGAAGCCCAGTTCCCTTGCTTTGGTCGCGCTCATCATCATCACGGCAGCGGCGCCGTCATTGATGCCCGATGCATTTCCGGCGGTTACGGTGCCGCTCTTGTCGAATGCCGGTTTCAGCGACGCCAGCGCATCGGCGGTCGTGCCGTGGCGCACGTATTCATCCGAGTCGAAGATCACGTCGCCTTTTCTGGTGGAAATGGTGATCGGTACGATCTCATCCTTGAACCGGCCGGCTTTCTGCGCGGCTTCCGCTTTCTGCTGCGAGGCGGCGGCGAACTCGTCCTGTTCCCGGCGCGATACCTTCCATTTCTTCGCAACGTTCTCGGCCGTGACACCCATGTGGTACTGGTTGTAGACGTCCCACAGGCCATCGACGATCATCGTGTCGATTAACTTGCCGTCCATCATGCGCAAACCGTCGCGCGCGCCGTTCAGCACATGCGGCGCCAGGCTCATGCTCTCCTGCCCGCCGGCGATGACGATGCCGGCATCGCCGGCCTTGATCGCCTGTGCGGCGAGATGCGTCGCCTTCAGCCCCGAACCGCAGACTTTATTGATGGTCATCGCCGGAACCATGTGGGGAAGGCCGGCGCGGATGGAAGCCTGGCGTGCAGGGTTCTGGCCGGCGGCAGCGGTGAGCACCTGGCCCATCAACACTTCGCTGATCATGTCCGGCTTCACACCGGTCTTGGCGAGCAGCGCGGAAATGACTTTCGCGCCGAGATCTGTTGCGGGGATTTTGCCTATCGTGCCGCCGAACTTGCCGACGCCGGTGCGCAATGCAGCGACGATTACCACGTCATCCATCTGAGCATCTCCTCACTCGGGAACATCTGGAACGGCAACGCCACCGGCGAATGTCTTGAGCATTCTCTGACGGTGGCGGAAAGGAGGGCGCAGTGTACGCCCGCGTTTTGAGACTTGTCGAGAAAAATGTTGCTTTGCGGAAAATGGTGTTTCGCTCGTCAAGACTCAATCGTTGTCCTGCATGAAGCGAATGATCTGGCGGCGCGGCCGTGACTCGTTAGCCGCAGGCCCGTTTGCGGGAACGGCCGCCAGCGCGCCGCACCGGGGAATATGACTTGGTCGCAGCTGTTAGTTTTGCTCCCGTGTGAATTTGATGATCTGGCGGCGCGGCCGTGACTCGTTAGCCGCAGGCCCGTTTGCGGGAACGGCCGCCAGCGCGCCGCACCGGGGAATATGACTTGGTCGCAGCTGTTAGTTTTGCTCCCGCGTGAATTTGATGATCTGGCGGCGCGCCTTCTTGGTGGGCCGCCCTCCGGGAAACGGATTCGACTGGCGTTCGATCTTGAGCAGCGCACTCTTCTCCTCGCGCTCCCTCCGGCTCTGATCGGATTCGGAATACAGCTTGGACGCTTCGGTGGCGGAACCGCGGCGCTCGCTCAATGCAAGCACCGTGATCTGCCAGGTGAAATGTCCGTTGCGGATGGCGAGCATGTCCCCGGCCTTGAGCACCTTTGCCGGTTTCACGCGTTCGCCGTTGGCCTGCACTTTGCCACCCTCCACTGCATCCGCCGCCAGACTGCGGGTTTTATAGAAGCGGGCCGCCCAAAGCCATTTGTCGATGCGAACGCGGGAGGTTTCGTTATTGGACATACCTGCGGTTACTGAAGGCGTCCGTTTGAATGAGCAGTTCGTCACGGCTTCTATCAATGCTTCGTCTTCTCCGCCGGCGTGATGACGTTCGCCGCGAACACCTGCTCCGCATCGACCGCATCGAAGATATAATGCCGGCCGCAGAATTCGCAGTCCACTTCGACGTTGCCGCGCTCTTCGACAATGGAGCGCACTTCATCGTGCCCGAGCATGCGCAACATGGACGTGACCCGCTCGTGCGAGCAGGAGCAGCGGAACGCGACCGGGCGCGGTTCGAAAATGCGCACGTCTTCCTGGTGATAGAGGCGGCGGATGATTTCCGGCGCCGGAAGCCGAAGCAATTCCTCGGGCTTGATGGTTTCGCCCAGACGGGTCGCACGGTTCCAGGCATCCGCATCTTCGCTCGGCGCCGCCGGCAGCTTCTGCAACAGCATTCCGGCGGCCTGACGCGAATCCGAGGCAAGCCAAAGGCGGGTTTCCAGCTGTTCGGATTTCGCCATGTAGTGCTCCAGGACCTGCGCGATGCTTTCGCCCTCGATGCTGACGATGCCCTGATAGGTCTGCTTGCCGTTGGACGGCACGATGGAGATCACGAAACGTCCCGCGCCCAGCAGCCCGGTCACGTTGCCCTGGGCGAGATCTCCATCCCACTTTGCGGTGGCGCGCAGCGTCCGTTCGCTGGTTGCTTCGACCACCAGCAATTGCACCGGCCCGCTGCCTTGCATCTGCATGATCAGCGAGCCTTCGAATTTGAGCGTCGCCGATAGCAGTGCGGCAGCCGCCATCATCTCGCCGAGCAGCCGCTCCAGCGGTGCCGGATAAGTCCGCCGTTCGAGCACGGCGCGCCAGGTGGCATCCAGATGCGCAATCTCGCCGCGAACCGGCGTGCTCTCCAGCAGAAATCGTTGCAGTGAATCGCTCATGATTGTCGATAAAGCCGGAAGCGCTCCACCTTGTCGCCGGGACGGCGTCCTTCCCAGATCAGTTTCCAGGAACCGTCGACGTGGGTTGGTGACTTCCACTTGTCTTGAATGATCAGCAGATCGCAATCGGGGCGCTTGCCCGGATTTTCAAGGCGCACGGTCAGGATATTCGCGAAGTAATGCAGCATCGCCCGCTGCGGATCTCCCAGCGACTGGCTGTAGATGCAGCCGTGCGACGCCGGTATCGCCTGCGATAACTGTGTAAATACGGCGCGGTACGTCTTCCCGGTATCGATGTATCTGACCAGCAGCAACGCGATCAGCGCCCATAGCATGGTAATGCCGATCGCCCAGGTGATCACGGGCCTCTCCGGCCTGCGCTTGACGTTGAACAGCAGCAGGAGCCAGGCGAAAGTGAACAGCGCGGCCAATATCACCACAATGGCACGACCACCCGACTGATAGGCCGGCTGCATGTCCATCATGTGCGTCCACAGTCGTAACGGTATGCCGAGGTCGATCGCCATCCAGTAGAACCAGCCGACGATGGCGAAGAAGGTGAACAGGATGATCGCGAACCAGTAGTACAGGTTGGCGGCACCGCGCCGCAGGGTTTCGAACGACACCACTGCCAGCAGCGAGATCGGCAGTAACAATGGCATGCCGTAAACGTCACGGCCCTCGCCGATGATGCTGAGGAACAGAAAGAAGGCGGCAAATGCAGTGAGCGGAAGAACGATCCCGGGTTTTCGCAATCCGGCACGACCTTCGACCCACAGTCCCCATAGCGCGAAAGGCCAGGCCGGCCAGGCAAACCAGGGGAACACATTCGCGTAATAGAAGTAATTTTTGTCCGCCGTGAAAATGAAAATGCCCCTGAGCCTTTCCACGTTCTCGACCCAGAACCATTCCGCAAACAGGCGCGGTGAACGAGCCTCCAGCAGCAGCGGCCAGACTACGGCCCACGGCGTTACGACCACGAGAGCCACAACTACGGTCAGCAAATACTGCCTGGTGCGCCAGTGCGATGACATGAGCGGCAGCAACGCCATCGTGAGCAGCAGCATGACCGGTTCGACCAGTCCCTCGGAAAGGATGCACACGCCGAGGCCTGTCCCCAGCCACAATCCGGCTATCAGCGGGCGGCGTGCCGAGATTGCGAGGGCGTAAAGGCCGATCGCGAGGCTGGCCAGCAATGCGGTATCCGCGATCAACTGGTGTCCCCGCACCAGCAACCCTCCGCAGCCGAGCAGCATCAGCGCGGCAACCCAGCTCTTGCTGCTTCCGTACAATTCCTTCGCGGTCAGCGCGATGAACAGGAATGCCAGCGCCATGTAGACGCCGGCGGCGAGGCGTGCGCCGTCGTGCAGGGGCAATATCGGAGAAAACAGCGTGCCGGTCAGAGCCGCCGTCAAGTAGATCAAAGGCGGCTTGTCGAGATAAGGTTCGCCGGCCAGCATCGGGACGACCCAGTCGCCGTCCTTCAGCAGTTGATAGACGACGCCGAAGGTGTGCGCTTCGTCCGGTTTCCAGGGATCGTGCCCGACCAGTCCGGGAAGAATCCAGGCTATGCAGAGGAGGACGGCCAGCGCGACCGGATTCTCCGTGATATGCGCGGCGATAGTCTCGTTACGCAGCAGATGGGCAGGGCGAAGCATGGGGCGGACAGGGCAGGGGGAGGATGTCGTGCCGGCGACCTAGGACGACGCCTCGCGGTCGTTGCCATCGAAGCTCATCGGCTTCATTTCACGCAAGCGGCCGCCCGTAGTGGCTTTCGAGAATACGCAGCGGCGAAATTCTTTCGTCTGCCATCGCATGCACTGGCAAATAGAACGTCTGCTCGAGCAGGTACTGCCCACCAAGGGCAGCGTGCAGCACGCGATCGGTGAATACAATCCAGGTCGATCCGGGCGGGAAATTTACTTGCTCACGTGGCGCATTACGTTGATAACCGGTATCAAGCTTCACCCGGTCATGCAGATTGAGCATCACGTGATCGTAGGGCGTGCGGAGACTTTTGGTAATGCGCAGTTGCTTCAGCAGCCAGGGGGCAATGGGTCGCGGCAGCCCTATGTCCGGCAACAGGCGCGGAGCAAACTGTTCGAACGGTTCGCCGACCTGCCACACGCGGGGCTCTCCGCGTGGATTGACATTGGTGAACAGCCTAAGGATGCGCCGCCGCTGCACCGGGCTGGACGCGAAGGCGTCGACATGGAGCCGAGTATCGTTCTTGGTGGCCGAGGTCGTTCGCCCGAGGATTTCCACGGGCCGGTAGCTCGTTCGTCCCATTTCCAAATGTTCTGCGTAGATGGGCAACAATTGGTTGACGAAGTTCAGCGCCTGGGCGGCGAACCGGCGCATCATCGCAGTCAGGTCCTCCCGGTCTCCACCTTGCACAGTGGTGCCCCGAACCTTGTCGGTGCCGGAGTCGTAGCTGATGTTCTTGGCGCGCGGGTCGGCGCATTCCGGGCTCAGAAAGCGTTGCTCCCGCGGGGTCAGCGAAAATCCCAGAAACTTGAACAAAAGGATGCGGCCTCTTTCCAACGCCTGCGTGGCGTCCGCGGATTCGATGGCGTTGACGATGGGGTCCCAATTCGTCGGAGACACTAACTCCAGGATGCTTGATTCCATCGCGGTTTCCCTCGAACCTCTTCGATGCGGATGCCGAGCCTCAGCCCAATTGCATGCATCATTCTATCGGTCGCCCGACAGCCGGTGAAGAAAAGAAAAAGGCAGCCAAGGCTGCCCTTTTTTTTGCTGTGGCCACAAGCGACCGCTTAAGCGGCGGTGGTCTTCGTGTCGGTCTTGCCCTTGCTGTACTTCTGGCGGAATTTCTCCACGCGACCTGCGGTGTCCATGATCTTCTGCTTTCCGGTATAGAAGGGGTGGCAGGCGGAGCAGACTTCCACGTGCAGCGGTTTGCCCAGCGTGGAACGCGTAGTGAACGTATTCCCGCAGCTGCAGGTCACCGCGACATCGGCATATTGGGGATGGATTTCAGGTTTCATGTTGGTTCCTTATCTGATGGAAGCGGGATTTGCGCTTCCGAAGGGGGCGGATTATCCACAGGAACGTGGGGATTGGCAACCCCGAATTCAAGGGCTAGGAAGCGACTGTCGGGGACTAAGTACCTAAGCTGAATAAGCTTTTTTTCGCACACCGCAACCTGTGCGCCAGAAATTCCGTAGCTTCAATCTCGTCCATTGGGTCGCGCCCGGACTCGTTACCGGCGGCGCCGGCCGTTTGCGGGCAGGGCGCGCTTTTATCCCGTACCTATCTAACCACGGCGCATCGAGTCAAAAAAATCCGCATTGTTCTTGGTCCCGCGCAGCTTATCGACCAAGAACTCCGTCGCTTCCAATTCGTCCATGGGGTCGCGCGCGGACTCGTTACCGGCGGAGCCGGCCGTTTGCGGGTAGCGCGCGTTTGTACCCGATGACCTACATTAGCCCCGACGCATACTGTCAAAGAAGTCAGCGTTGTTCTTCGTACCCCGCAACTTGTCCACCAGAAATTCCGTAGCCTCAAGTTCGTCCATCGGGTAAAGCAGTTTCCGCAGCACCCAGATCTTCTGCAGGATTTCCTTCTCGATCAGCAATTCCTCGCGCCGGGTGCCGGAGCGGTTGACGTTGATCGAAGGATAGATCCGCTTTTCGGCCATGCGTCGGTCAAGGTGGATTTCCATGTTGCCGGTGCCCTTGAATTCTTCGTAGATCACGTCGTCCATCCGCGAGCCGGTGTCGATCAGCGCGGTGGCGATGATCGTCAGTGATCCGCCTTCCTCGATATTGCGTGCGGCGCCGAAGAAACGCTTCGGCCGCTGCAGCGCATTCGCGTCCACGCCGCCCGTCAGCACCTTGCCCGATGCCGGCACGACGGTGTTGTAGGCGCGCGCGAGACGCGTAATCGAATCCAGCAGAATGACGACGTGCTTCTTGTGTTCGATCAGGCGCTTGGCTTTTTCCAGCACCATCTCGGCCACTTGTACGTGTCGGGTGGCGGGTTCGTCGAAAGTCGAGGACACCACTTCACCCTTGACCGAGCGTTGCATTTCCGTCACTTCCTCGGGACGCTCGTCGATCAGCAGCACGATCAGATAGACATCTGGAAAATTCGCCGCGATCGAATGCGCTATGTGCTGCAGCATCACCGTCTTGCCGCTCTTCGGGCTGGACACCAGCAGGCCGCGTTGGCCCTTGCCGATCGGGGCGATGATGTCGATGATGCGGCCGGTGAGGTTTTCTTCGGACTTGATGTCCCGCTCCATGATGAACTGCTCGGTGGGGAAGAGCGGGGTGAGGTTTTCGAACAGGATCTTGTGTTTGGAATTCTCGGGCGGCTCGGCATTGACCTTGTCGACTTTTACCAGCGCGAAATAGCGCTCGCCGTCCTTTGGCGTGCGGATCTCGCCCTCGATCGAATCGCCGGTGTGCAGGTTGAATCGCCGTATCTGCGACGGGCTGACGTAAATGTCGTCGGGGCCGGCCAGGTACGAGGTATCCGGCGATCGCAGGAATCCGAATCCGTCGGGCAGGACTTCCAGGGTTCCTTCACCGAATATGCTTTCGCCTTTCTTGGCCTGGTTCTTCAACAGCGCGAAGATCAGGTCCTGCTTGCGCATCCGGTTGGCATTCTCGATCTCGTTGGAGATTGCCATCTCCACGAGTTCCGTTACGTGGAGGTTTTTCAGGTCGGACAAATGCATAAAGAGGGGGCCTTACAGGGTGACAATCGGAAGGATCGGGAAGATGTGAAACGGGAAGGGACCTGCCCGTAACCGGTCGCGGCGCTGTTCTAATTCGCGCGTTCGCCGACCAGTACGAGGTGAAGCCTAGCGAGTTTAGATATTGCTGTCAATAAAGGCTGTCAACTGCGATTTGGATACGGCGCCGACCTTGGTCGCTTCGATGTTTCCGTTCTTGAAGAGCATCAGTGTCGGGATGCCGCGGATGCCGTACTTCGGCGGCGTGCCCTGGTTCTCGTCGATGTTCAGCTTGGCGATCTTCAGGCGACCCGAATACTCGGTCGCCACTTCGTCCAGGATCGGCGCGATCATCTTGCACGGGCCGCACCATTCCGCCCAGTAATCCACCAGTACGGGAACCTGTGACTGGAGAACCTCGGGTTCGAAAGTGTCGTCGGTAACGTGATGTATATGCTCGCTCATGTATGGATTGCCTCGGCAGTGGATAAAGAGTGCGGGAAACGTCGCGGTCCGGACGAACTGCGATCTGAAGAGTGGGACCTATGCTAGCGAAAAAGTTTTTGGAAGGGAAGCAGGCGCAGCGCCGCACCGCATTTGTGCGATATGCGAAATCCGCTTGGTTTTCCGTGACATAGTCCTAAAAATCACTGCAACGTCGATAGTCCGGATGGGAGTTTTTGCTAGAATATAGTCTTGGTTTGTTGCGTCGCGCCACGTTCGGCGGCACACAAGATAGGCGCTGAGTCGTATGTGGTGCGTGCATCGACGGGTTTCAAGGGCGCTTTCCCCGTTTTAAGAGGATCAGTAATGACCTACGTCGTCACCGAGAGTTGCATCAAGTGCAAGTACACCGATTGCGTGGACGTCTGTCCCGTGGACTGCTTCCACGAAGGCCCGAACATGCTTGTCATCGATCCGGACGAATGCATCGATTGCACGCTGTGCGTGGCCGAATGCCCGGTCGAGGCCATCTATGCCGAGGACGATGTGCCTGAGAACCAGCGGGCTTTCCTGAAACTGAACGCGGAGTTGTCGAAAGCCTGGCCGACGCTCACGGAAAAGAAGGACGCTCCCGCGGATGCCGACGACTGGAAGGACAAGAAAGACAAAGTCGGCCTGCTGGACCGTGGTTGAATTTTTGTTTCGGGTAACACGAGGATCGGGATTCCATTAAATTGGGCGCCATGACTGTCGGCGCCGAATTTCCGGTTGTTCAAAAGCGCGAGCTCTTCGCGCATCTCGCCAGGGGACATTCCGAGGGCATTGCCGTCGTGACCCCGAACCGGCGCCTCGCGCAGACGCTCGCGCGCGAATTCGACGAGTGGCAAATCGCATCCGGCCTCACCGTCTGGGAAACCGCGGACATTCTTCCGTTCGGCGCCTTCGTCGAGCGGCTCTACGAAGATGCGCTGTACTCCGATATCGCGGCGCAACTTCCGCTGCTGCTCACCGGCGCGCAGGAACAGGAACTGTGGGAGGCGGCGATCCGCGCGAGCGAGTGGGGCGAGGCGCTCCTTGCCGTGCCGCGCGCCGCGGCGGACTGCCGCAAGGCCTGGGGGCTCGCGCACGAGTGGCGCATTGCCGGCGTGCTGGGGAGCTTTCCGGGAAATGAAGACGCCAGAGCCTTTGCCGAGTGGGCGAAGGACTACGCGAGGCGTTGCGACAAGGAGGGCAACACCGAGGGCGCGCGCGTTGCCGACGTCGTCGCGCCGCTGCTGAAAGAAGCGGCGCTCAGGAAACCGAAACTTTTAGTCGCGTACGCCTTCGACGTCGTGCCGCCGCAGGTGCGGGACTTTCTGGATGCCTGCGCGAAGCAGGGCATAGAGGTGCGCAGTTGCGCGCCAGAGGCAAAGCAAGCGAAGGCGAGCCGCATTGCTTTCCCCTCGGCGCGCGAGGAGCTGGAAGCGGCGGCAAGCTGGGCGCGCGCAAAACTGGAAGCAGGCGCAAAGCGCATCGGCATCGTGGTTCCCGAATTGGGACAGCGCCGCAAGGAAGTGGCGCGCGTGTTCGCGCGCGTCATGCACCCGGCCCGTAACCTTCCCGGCGCGGAGCGCAACGCGCTGCCAATCAATATTTCGCTCGGCACACCGCTCGCCGACTATCCGCTTACGCGCGCCGCGCTCTCCGTCCTTGAGCTCGCTTCCGGCGAGATTCCCTTTGAGCAGGCGAGCAAGCTGATGCGCTCGCCCTTCCTCGCCGGCGCCGAGCCTGAACTTGCGCAGCGTGCGCGGCTCGACGCGGAGTCGCGCAAGCGAGCGCCTGCGCGCGTGACGCTGGGCAAGCTGGTGGCGCTGATCGAAGGCGCGCCTGTGCTGCGCCAAGGGCTCGAGGCGCTTTTCGCCATGGTGCGGGAGCAACCCGGCGGCGAGCGCTCGCCGCACGAATGGGCGCGGCATTTCTCCGCGCTCCTCGAAGCGGCGGGCTTTCCCGGCGATCGCGGCCTCGACTCCGACGAATTCCAGACCCGAGCCAAGTTCAACGAGACGCTGGCCGAGTTCGCCAAGCTCGAGCGCGTTACGCCGAAGATGTCATTTGTACAGGCGCTCGCACGATTGCGGCGCCTTTGCACCGATACCCTGTTCCAGCCCGAGACGCCGGACGCGCCGATCCAGGTGCTCGGCGTGCTCGAGTCGGCGGGGCTCGAGTTCGATGCATTGTGGGTGAGCGGGCTGACCGACGAGGCCTGGCCGCTGGCCGCCGCGCCCAGTCCTTTCATTCCTCCGGCTCTGCAGCGCAAGGCGGGGATTCCCGAGGCTTCCGCGGAAGCGACCCTGGCGCGCGGTAAGCGCATCACCGAAGGCTGGCTGGCCGCAGCGGGCGAGGTCGTCGTCTCGCATCCCACGATGGAAGAGGACAGGACGTTGCTCGCCTCTCCATTGATCTCTGCCGTCCCCTTGAGGACGCCACAGACAAGGATCTACGAACGTTACCGCGATCTCATCTTCGCCGCTCGCAGGAGCGAGACCGTGCAGGACGGCCATGCGCCCGCACTGGCCACGAAAACACCGAGAGGTGGAACCCGGATTCTCTCCGACCAGGCGGCCTGTCCGTTTCGTGCTTTCGCGCGCCATCGTTTGGCTGCGGAGAGTCTGGAAGAACCCGTCGCCGGTCTGGACGCGCGTGCCCGCGGCCTGCTGTTGCACACCTTGATGAAAGAGTTGTGGAGCGAATTGAAAGGAAGCGAAGGCATCCAGGGGGACTGTGGTCCTGTCATCGAGCGCGCAACCGCTGTCGCAGTTCGGGAAGCGAAGCTCGAAGAACCTTTCGCCGGCCTTGAACGCAAGCGCCTTGCGAAGCTCGCACGCGAATGGCTCGAAGTCGAGCGCGAGCGTCCTCCTTTCGAAGTCGTCGCGATGGAGGAAAAGCGCAAGCTCTCTGTCGCCGGACTCGAGTTGAACGGCCGCATCGATCGCATGGATAAGCTCGAAGCCGGCGGCCACGCACTCATCGACTACAAGACCGGGCGGCCTACTCCCAATGAGTGGCTCGGCGAGCGTCCCGACGATCCGCAGTTGCCGCTCTATGCTCTGAACGCCAGGGAAGACATCGCCGCCGTCGCCTTCGCCAAGCTCAAGACCGGCGAGATGCGCTACATGGGCTTTTCCGATAGGAAGGATCTGATCCCGGACGTGAAGCAGGCGAAGGATTGGAACGCGCTGGTTGACGGCTGGAAGGAGGAGATCGAAGCCCTGGGTACTGGCTTCGCCTCCGGCGATGCGCGCGTGGATCCCAAGAAGCAGCTCGCCACCTGCCGCTACTGCGATCTGCAGCCGCTCTGCCGCGTGTACGAGAAAGTGAATGCGCTGGCGGAAGGCGAGGAGGGCGGCGATGAATGAGCCCCTCTGCTACGCTCCAAGTGTTCCCTTGTCCCCGGCCCTCCGCTCCGCTCCAAGTGTTCCCTTGTCCCGCGAGGGGAGAGGGGGATTCTGATGCGAAGGTCGAATGATGAAGGACTCTAATAAAGGCCAAAAAGCTCCCTCTCCCTCGACGGGAGAGGGTCGGGGAGAGGGTGATGGCTGAGCGCGCACCGGCCGACCAAAAGGAGCGCGAAGCGGCGCTCGACGTGCGCCGCTCGTTCATCGTGCAGGCGCCAGCGGGCTCGGGGAAGACCGAGCTGCTGGTGCAGCGCTATCTCAAACTTCTCGAGACGGTGGAGAAGCCCGAGGAGATCGTCGCCATCACCTTCACCAAGAAGGCTGCTGCGGAGATGCGCAAGCGCGTCATCGAGAAGCTCTCTCCCGAGCTCGCGCCGCGACTGCGCATCCAGACCATCGACGCGCTGTGCGCCGCGCTCACCCGGCAGATGCCGGTGCTCGCGAAGCTCGGCGCGCAACCGGCGGTGGCCGAGGACGCGTCAGAACTGTACGACGAGGCGGCGGCACGCACGCTCGCCGATCTCACGCCGCCAGTGGCGCGGCTGCTCGCGCACCTGGACAACAACGTCGCGGATGCCACCGACCTGCTCGCCGGGATGCTCGAGCGGCGCGACCAGTGGCTGCGCAAGACGGGCGATGCGCCGAATCGCGGGGAGCTGGAAGCGACGCTTGCCGCAGAAAGGAACCGGCTCATCCGCAACGCGCAGGCGCTCTATCCGCAAGCGTCGGTGGAGCTGGCGAACGAGGTGCTGACGCAGAAGGGCGAGTGGCGCAAGAAACCAAAGCCCGCACCGCCGGAGCTCATTGCCATTCCTGGTTTGCGCGAAGCACTGGTCGCGCTGAGCGCGGCGCCGCCGCCCGAATACACCGGGATGCAGTGGGAAGCGCTGGAAGCGATCCTCGCGCTGCTCAAGCCCGCCATGGCGCAAATGCTCGCTCTCTTCGGCGAACGCGGCGAGGTGGATTTCACCCAGATTGCGCACGGCGCGCTCCTTGCGCTCGGCACGCCGGACGAACCCACCGACCTCCTCCTTTCCATGGATGCACGCGTCCGGCACCTGCTGGTGGACGAGTTCCAGGACACGTCCAACTCGCAGTGGGAATTGCTCGAACGCCTTACCGCGGGCTGGGAGGCGGGTGACGGACGCACGGTTTTCGTGGTCGGCGATCCGATGCAGTCCATCTACCGCTTCCGCGACGCGCAGGTGGGGCTCTTTCTGCACGCGCGGCGCGCGGGGCTGCCGGGCGTCAAGCTCGAGCCTCTGACGCTTTCCACCAATTTCCGCTCGCAGGCGAAGATCGTGGAGTGGGCGAATGAGGTGTTTCCCCGCGTGTTGCCGACGGCTGAAGATGAAGCTTCCGGGGCGGTGCCTTATTCGCCGTCAGTGCTGTTCCACGAAGCGACGCTGGACGGCGAACCGACTCTCGAGACTTTCTCCGACCGGGATGGCGAGGCGCAGCGTGTGGTCGAACTGGTGAAAACAGCGCAAGGCAAGACCGCGATCCTGGTGCGCAATCGCAGCCATCTCGACGCCATCGTCCCGGCGTTGAAGGATGCCGGCATCCGCTTTCGCGCGGTGGAGATCGAGCAGTTGGGCGAAAAACAAGTAGTGCAGGACCTCTACGCGCTCACGCGCGCGCTGACCCATCTTGCCGACCGCGTCGCCTGGCTCGCCATCCTGCGCGCCCCGTGGTGCGGGCTCGATCTGAAAGAACTGCTGGACCTCTGCGCCGGTGGACGCCCTGAAGCTCCCTCTCCCTCGGCGGGAGAGGGCTGGGCAGAGGGTGGGGGCCGGGGAGAGGGGGGCAGGAACGATCGCACCATCTGGGAATTAATGCAGGAGCCGCGATCAGCGACGACGGAATTTCAGCAAAGCTTTGGAGCTCCCTCTCCCCCTGCGGGACAAGGGAACACTTGGGGCGGAGCAGAGGGCCGGGGACAAGGGAACACTTGGAGCGCAGCAGAGGGGGATCGTCAGGACCCGCCGCGCCTTGCGCACATGCGCGAGGTGCTCGCGCCCGCTCTCGGCAATCGGCTGCGCGGCACGCTGCGCGATCGCGTCGAGGGAGTCTGGCTGGCTTTGGGCGGTCCGGCCTGCGTCGAGGACGTCACCGATCTCGAGGACGCGGAAATTTTTCTCGATGAACTCGATCGCCTGGAAGAGGCAGGCGAACTGACCGATTTCTCCGCGCTGGGGACGAGCCTGAAAAAACTCTACGCGCTGCCCGACGTGAATGCCGGCTTGGACGCGGTCGAGATCATGACCATCCACAAGGCGAAAGGCTTGGAGTTCGACACCGTGATCGTGCCCGGCCTGGATCGCCCACGGCGCAGTGGACGCAAGCCGCTGTTCGCGTGGCGCTCTCTCCCCTCTCCCTCCGGGACAAGGGAACACTTGGGGCGGAGCAGAGGGGCTGGAGGTGAGGGAGCAGGGGAGACGGGGTTGCTGCTCGCGCCGATCGATGAGACGGGCGGGGATAAGGAGCCGCTTTACCAATATGTGAGGAACTTGGACAAGCAGGCGGAAGACATCGAGGCGGGGCGCTTGCTGTATGTCGCAGCGACACGGGCGGAGTCGCGGCTGCATTTGCTGGCGTGCCTGAAGGTAGATGAGGACGGAGTGGTGAAGATGCCTTCGCGGAGGAGCTTGCTGGGGATTGCGTGGGGGGCCTTGTCAGAAAATATTCCCCTCCCCACAAATTCGGAGGCGAAGTCGGGGGAAGCAGGGCGGTTGCCAGGTGATCGACTGCGGCGGCTGCCATTGGGCTTCAGCATTCCTGCCGTGCCCGATTCCACAATTTGGAGATCGCCGCTGGAAGGCAGAGAGGATGCCGCGCAAATCGAGTTCTCCTGGGTAGGAGAAACAGCGCGGCACATGGGCACAGTCGTGCACGCGTGGCTCCGTCGCATCGCCGACGATGAACTGAAGGGCTGGGACGCGGCTCGGGTCGCGCAGGCCCGCATCGCCGTACGCGGCCAACTCTCCGCGCGGGGCGTGAGTGGTGCCGAGCTGGAAGCGGCAGCGGAGCGAGTACTGGAGGCATTGCGAAACGCGATCACCGACCAGAAAGGCCGCTGGGTGCTCGGATCGCACCCCGAGGCGAACAGCGAGTTCCGTATTCGTACGCGGGATCGCAACTATGTGATCGATCGCGTGTTCAACGATGCGCAAGGCACGCGGTGGATAGTGGACTACAAGACCAGTACGCACACAGGTGCAGACGTCGAAGGGTTCCTGGACCGGGAACAGCAGCGCTACGCGGCACAACTTCAGCGCTATGCGTCGGCGCTCGATCGCGAAGCGCGTTGCGGACTTTATTTCCCGATACTGGCCGGGTGGCGGGAGATCTTGCGGTAGGCGCTCCCGAAGTATCCTCTGTGCAACGTACAAGAGCCAACGAAGTCGTTACGTTGTATAAAGTAATCCGATACATCGTTTTGCCATCTGCGATCCGGACGGGCGACGCGGAAGCAAATGGAGCGGATCTGGCGGCAGTCCCGAATCAGACATCCCAGGGGTTTAGGATCTTGACGCCGCAGCGGTCGTAGTCCGTGACGTTGCGGGTGGCGATCGCCGCCCCGGCGGAACGGGCGATCGCGGCGATCTGGGCGTCGAAGTGCGAGATCGGGCGGCCAGCGCGGCGGCGGTCGGCCGCGATGCGCGCGTAGGCGTGGGCCGCGTCGCTGCCGAAGGGGAGGATTCGGCCGGCGAAGTCGTCACTGAGCATCGCCTCGGCGGCGCTTTCGAGGGCGTTGCGCCGCTTGTCTGTGGGCAGCAACGCGAGACCGTGCAGGATTTCCGCCTCCGTGATGCTGGTTGTGTAAAGCGCCGAGGCGGGCTGCGCCGCAATCCAACCGAGAACACGCTCGGCCGGCGCCGCCTTCATCAATTCGGAAACGACGTTGGTGTCGAGGATGATCACCGAGCCGGTTACTTCCTGCGCAACTTTGGAGGATCCCGCATCGGCTCCCGGGCGGGAAGCGAGAGTTCCACGCCGCCAAGCGGCTCGAAGCGGCGCCGGATCGCTTGCGCGAGATCGCTTGATGCCGCCGCATCGTCCGCCAGTGCGGCGCGCAGAATGTGGCGGACCTCTTCCTCCATGGAACGCTTGCGGTGCGCCGCGCGCACCCTCAGGCGTGCCTTGGTTTGCTCGTCAAGGTTGCGGATCGTGATGCTGGCCATCGGTTTCACCTTTTTGCAATCATTGATTGCATTGTAGGCAATGCAACCGGCGGTTTCAAGTCTGGCCAGGCCGGTTGCCACGTTTTGGGGTGCCCGCCGCGGGCTTTACTTCCCGCTGCTTGCCGCCTGCCTCGAGTGGTAGGCTGTTACCATTCCTGGGAGACATCATGGCTGCCAAACTGCTCGATCCGATCCCTCCGGGCGAGATTCTCTACCAGGACTTCATGAAGCCGTTGGGCGTGAGCATGAACGCACTCGCGCGCGAGATTGCCGTGCCGCCCAATCGCATCAGCGACATCGTTAACGGCAAGCGCTCGATTACCGCCGACACGGCGCTGCGGTTGGGCAAGTATTTCGGGGTATCGCCGGAGCTCTGGCTCAACCTTCAGGTGGACTACGACCTGCGCGTTGCGAAGCGCACAACCTGGCTGAAGGCGGAGCCGCGAGTCCGGGTGCACTCGGACTGACACGATTTCGGGATCGCCTGATTCGCGATGCGAACGGAACCCGGTGGTGGTGGACTACAAGACCAGCCTGCACGAAGGCGCGAACATTGAAGCGTTTCTGGACGAGGAGCGCAAGCGATACACTGGCCAACTTGATGCATATGCCGCAGCATTTGGCGACGTTTCTCGCGGGCTGTACTTTCCAATGCATGCGGGCTGGCGGTCTTGGTGACGCCTACTTGATAATCGCGAGCAGGATGACTGTCATGGGCAAGCAGGTTTTGCGCTTGGAAAGCGAGATGTTTTCCCTTATAATTGATTTGCACTTCCTCCCCGCCCGATCTGCCGAAAGGCCCGGGCGGGGTTATCGTTTCTAGGGGGCGGAAATGCCTACCGAGCCCCAAGTCAAGCGCGCTATTGCGTTCATCGACGGCCAGAATCTCTTTCATGCTGTGCGGGCGGCATTTGGCCATACCTACCCAAATTTCGATGTAAAGGCGCTTGCGCAGTCGATTTGTGCAGTCCGCGGCTGGCAACTCGACCAGGTGCGGTTCTACACCGGTGTCCCAGATCCCACCGACAACGCATTCTGGAGCGGATTCTGGGCGGCAAAACTCCTCGCCATGAGCCGCCATGGCATCTGGACATTTTCCCGGCCGCTACGCTACCGCAACCAGACCGTTAAGCTTCCGGACGGCACGACGCATGCGTTTCTCGCGGCCGAAGAGAAGGGCGTGGACGTTCGCATCGCCCTCGATGTGATCCGCATGGCGCACCGCCGGGAGTACGACGTGGCGCTCGTCTTCAGCCAGGACCAGGATCTCTCCGAAGTGGCGGCCGAAGTGCGCGTGATCTCTGCGGAACAATCCCGTTGGATCAAAATCGCTTCCGCCTTTCCCGTGAGTCCGACCGCACGCAATCGTCGCGGCATCAACAGCACCGACTGGATTCAAATTGACCGCGCCGCGTACGACGCTTGCATCGACCCGCGCGACTACCGGCCCAAGCCGTGATTGAGGGGTAATCGTTCATGCACTGGGTCGCACCGACCGAGAAGGACGCCGCTAATCAAACGCTGGAAAAGCGCCTGTGGGCCGTGGCGGATCAGTTCCGGGCGAATTCCGGGCTGAAGGCGGGGCAATATTCGACGCCTGTCCTTGGCCTCATCTTCCTGCGCTTTGCCGAAGCGCGCTTCGCTCAACGGCGGGCGCGTGGCAAATTGGGACTATCTTTCGATGCTCAATGGCTGACGGTCATGGTTGCATGAAGTATAACTTGAGCAGGTTATACAGGATTGCGCGGCAACATCGTGCGTGAAGCTGGGACAATCGGTGTTGCCGTTCCTTGATGGAAGGGGGGTATATGGCGCTTGATCAAGTAATCGAGGCTGCCGGGTTAAACCAAAAGGCAGAAGAGGCTAAACGTCTACTCGGAGGCTTAGTCCAGAAGCCACAGTATGTGGGCGAGGTATTCTCTGTTGGCTACGAGGAGGCTGTCGTAGTCATACACGACTCCTATCGTGAACGCGTTGGAGGGATTCCGAGCTTGTCCTTCTTGCTCGCTACTCGTATTGATACGGATGCCATCTTTTCTTACCAATCCGAAGATGCGAGCGTCCTACTATTGCGAGTAATGGATGCGGCCCCGCTTCCCAATCAGGGAGAGCTTGAACGCTTGCGAGCTGACGCGGCGCAGCGTGCTTCCGGTGAAGATGCGAATTGGGACGACGAGGCCATTATGGATGGCTACACACGCAACCAACTTTCATTTGCTGGTGTGCGATGTCGCATTATCGGAACGTTTTACATCGATGATGCCGAGAATGATCGGCTCGTGCTCAAGTTCGGCTCAGATATTTCAAACTACTATCCGAATCGTGGGCTAAAGGTATACAAACCTCGGGATGAGGGGCTACAGCGAATCGTAAATTTTCGTGACCCGGCAAGAATGGTATTTGATCCTGGTCACTATCTCTTTCCGTTGTCGCAGCGACTCGTTCCAGTTGGCGAGGTGCGTTACGCATCTACCAATCGACAGCATCAAGGGATCTCGAATGTTCGGGTTGACCTGAGTCCACTGGATCTCGTTGATCAAAAGACAGCTCTTTTCGGCATGACTCGTACTGGCAAGTCGAACACGGTCAAAGTCATTGCGAGAAGTATTTTCGAGTTACGTTATGCGGATCCTCGCCAAGGGCGTATAGGTCAACTGATCTTTGATTACAACGGTGAGTATGCAAATGAGAACATTCAAGATGGGACCGGCGGATTAAACGCGGGAGCATTGAAGAATGTCTGGCGCGGAAATGCGGCGGGTAGAGGTGAAGACGTCGTAACCTATGGAAGTATTGCCAGAACGGATGATCCTCGCAGGAAACTTACCAAGCTGAATTTCTATGCAGAGGAGAATCTGCAGCTCGGAAAGGAAATCATAAATGCGGCACTTGCTGAGAGAAGTGACAAGTATCTCTCCAACTTTCGAGATGTCGCGTTTGGAATCGAGGACCAAGAGAATCTATCAGAGGTAACTCGACACAACCGCACTGCATTTGCTTACAGGGCATTGCTGGCAAAAGCGGGATTTACTCCTCCGGCAAATCTGCAGCATGCCGTTCCGACTGGTCTCTTCAATCAGCAACTCCTCACGGCCCTGTCGAGTAGCCAAGATGACCCCAATGGTGAGCACGGCCAGGCGGCACGCCTTCTCGGGGAGACGCGAATAAACTGGCATCAAGCGGCAACCGCTATGGAGGCACTGCACGATTTCATCAGACGAGGAGACAAGACAGGCTTTCAGGCCTTCAATCAAACCTATATGAATCGGGCTGGTAGTAGCGGGGAACCTTGGGCAGACCAGAGACTTCGCAATGTACTGGGGATGTTTGAGTATCGAAATGGCTCTGCAATGGTCGCTCGTGTGCAAGAACAGCACAGCCACACTGTGGGTACAGACTATGCTGACGAACTGTATTCCGATCTTGTTACGGGAAGGTTGGTGATTATTGACCAGTCGGCAGGTAGTCCGGAAATCAATAAGGCAGCGGCGGATCGAATCATGACGAGAATCTTCGTTTCGAACCTGTCGGCTTTCACGGGCGCACAGGTTCCGCCCAAGATTCTTATTTACATAGAAGAAGCACACAACCTCCTTCCCTCGAGTAAAGAGACGGATCTGCAGGATATCTGGGTGCGGGCAGCAAAGGAGGGCGCGAAACTTGGTCTCGGCCTGGTTTACTCCACGCAAGAGGTCTCAAGCATTCAGAAGAACATACTCAAGAACACAGCAAATTGGTTCATTGGCCATCTGAACAGTACTGAAGAAACGAAGGAATTGAACAAGTTCTATGATTTCGCGGATTTCGAGCGTTCTATTCTGCGTGCTCAAGACAAAGGATTCATACGAGTAAAGACGCTGTCGAATAGCTTTGTTATTCCGGTGCAGGTCGACCGATTTGAGGTGCCCAGTGCCGTTTAAAGGAGAGGCGCCTTCCTATCGCGCCATACAACGTCTTGCTACAAACCCACGTGTTAAAGAGCTCTTAGGGGCGATTCGAGTTCCCGAGTGGAATAAGGAAAAGGTTGAGGAACTCGTCGCTGCAAGAGTTGCGCCCTCTGAATTTCTTCCAAGGCTGGTCGTGGCGATCGATGGAAGTTCGCAGGCCTACGAGCCAAGAAAAGGCTTCCCCGGGGCGGAGCTTGCATACCTTACCGTCTCCACCGTCATCATTGACGTTTCGAAGCTAAGCAGCCTTTCGCAACAACGAGATCGGCAGCCGCCGCCCACCGAGTATCGCCGTATTGAGAACGCCGAGTCTCTAGATACGGTACTGCCTGGCTGCAACGTGATATTTCGTGATGAGCCTCACGCATGGGCATCGTTCCGACGAGCGCTCTATGAGGCGTTAGAACAGCAGAAGGGTTGGGAGGGTTGTGAAAATCTTCTTGCAACATACGAAGTACTTCTGGCTCATCGTCAACAACCCAGTTCCAAATGCCCTTGGGAGGAGTGTGCACAGCCAGATGGTAAGCACCATCAAGGATTTGGCATCTACAGTTGCGCATGTGGCGAACGTAAACTCTATTCGACCGACGCACTGCGTATACACGAGGGCATCAACCCAGTAGGCTCTTCAGGAAAAGCTTTCGGCGAAGTAATGCAGATACTTGAGCGGCTTCGCCTGATTCATGTTTTGCGAATGATCGAGAAGAAGAATCTGTTGCCAGTTCTATCGCAGATCGCCTTCGTAGTGGATGGACCATTGGCCGTCTATGGTCATCCCGCATGGCTTTCCCAATCAATCTACCAAGAGCTACGTCGTATCAATCAGATCCTACGACAGCGCGGCCTACCAGATTTATTGATTGTGGGCATTGAGAAGACTGGCATTTTTGCCGACCATCTGATGCGTCTCGATCAAGACGACAAAGGCGTCCCAGATCGTCTGCCAAGGCAATCTGCTTTTTTTCTTACAGACCGGTATATAAAGAAAAACATAATCTTCTCTTCTTCTCCTGAGCAGTATGGGAAGCAGACCTACTTTGGAAGGAAGTTCTTCTACAAGACTCGTGCTGGCTCCCTGCTCGTTGCGGCGGTACCTTTTCTTGATCCGGTACACCACGATATCTCGACTGCTCGACCAGATCAGTATCCTCGGTTGGCGGATGCACTGAATCTTCTCGATTGTCTAGAAACAACTCGCTATCCCAATGCACTAATCCCGCTGACTGCAGCGCACGCAGAGGCAACTCTGCCAATGAATATCGGCCGCCGCGTGCTAGAGCGCCTTGCAGAAGAGCTAGTGGGTGGAAAAAATGGATAGTCGGCATCGCATCGAGTCCGCAATGCCGTCCTATATTGAGGGTCACATTGAGAAATCAATGCGATTTGTTCGCGAGACTGGTCGACCTCTTTTCAGGCCACTGAAAAGAAAAGGGGAAGGCAAGCTAACAGGATTCTTGGGACGCTGGGCAGGGTTGGGACCCTATTACGCCATGTTCCCAATGGAATTCGCACTAAAGACCGTGCGGTACTACTGTCCACAAGGTGGTCGTGTACTTGATCCCTTCGCCGGGCGCGGCACAAGTATCTACGCTGCTGCGGCAATTGGACGGACGGGAGTAGGAATCGAAGTGCATCCGGCTGGATGGATCTATGGCCAGGTGAAATTGTGTCCCGCACCAAAGGATGCGGTTCTTGCAAGGCTAGCGGAGCTCGCGGAGCTTGCGCGATCAGGTAGCGCGCCCGCAATTCGCCAATTGCCTGAGTTCTTTCGTTGGTGCTTCTCTTCCGAAGTTTTGAGATTCCTGTTGGCCGCTAGAAGCCATCTGAATTGGCGCAGAAACTCGGTAGATCGAACTTTGATGGCATTCTTGCTGAACAATTTACACGGCGATTTGGCGCGTTCACTTTCTAATCAAATGCATCAATCGCGATCCATGGCTCCAGACTATTCAGTGGAGTGGTGGCGTTCGAAAAAGATGCAGCCGGAGCGCAAAGACCCTATCGCGTTCTTAACAGCGCGGATCGAGTGGCGGTACAAGCATGGGACCCCACAGTTCTCTGATTCCAAGGTTCGACTTGGGGATTCAGTTGAAGTATTGACCGAGCTGGCAAGGCGGCGAGAAAGGTTTGATCTGTTGCTAACTTCGCCCCCTTACTACGCGGTTGTTAACTACCACTATGACCAGTGGCTAAGGCTATGGCTCCTTGGGGGCCGTTCACGTCCCGTCAAGTCAAAGCATATGAGTCGAGGTGGTTTCGAAAACATGATCGACTATCAGGTTTTGCTTCATCGTGTGTTTGAGAAAGCAGCAATGCTTCTGACACCTCGAGCGGCAGTTTACGTAAGAACTGATGCTCGGGAATTTACGTTGTATGCGACTTATACAGCACTGCAGTACGCGTTTCCGGGAAGGAAGATCCAGGTTCGCGATAGGCCTTATCAAGGGAAAACTCAAACAGAGCTTTTTGGTGACAAGAATTTGAAACCTGGTGAGGTTGACTTGGTATTGTCGGCTCGTCGTCGATGAGTTTCAGGCGATCTTGGCCGCAAGGAAATGACAGGGTGGATTCAACATCTAACCGCACCACTGAAAAATGACAAGCCTATACTTTCTAGGCGTCATGGCCAGCTTTCTGCCACGCCCACGCTGCGCCGGTTCAAGCTGGCCAGCGTCCGGATGATCCATCGAACCAAAGCGTTCGCCCGTGCGCTGGGACTCGCGCTCGGGTTGCTGCTCGTTGCCGGCTTGTCGTGGGCTGCGGACCCGTATCCCACCCGCCCCATCCGCTGGGTCGTGCCATGGCCGGCCGGGGGCGTGGCGGATACGCAGGCGCGCATCATCGCCGATCAGCTCGGTAAAGCCCTCGGGCAGCAAATCATGATCGACAACCGTGCCGGGGCCAGCGGCGTGCTGGGCGCCGACGCCGTTGCCAAGTCAAGGCCGGACGGCTATACACTTCTCTACATGTCGCCCAACGAGCAGGCGATCGCGCAGGCCATCGGCATGGATGTCGGCTACGACGCGGCGAAGGACTTCACGCCTATCACCCAGTTCCTGCGCCGTCCCGCCGTGCTGGTGGTCAATGCCTCGCTCAACGTGCGGACCGTTGCCGAGCTGGTGGCGCTGGTCAAAGCGAAGGGCGACACGATGAGCTATGGAACCCCGAGTGTGGCGCACTTCAATCATTTCGCGACCGAGGTGTTCAATCGCAGGGTCGGCATCAAGGTGCCCGCGGTGCCGTACAAGGGCGAAGCGCCCATGATCACCGATCTCATCGGCGGGCAGGTGGACTATGGTTTTGGCTTTGCGACGACCGTGGACCCATACGTCAAGGCCGGGCGTTTGCATGCGCTGGCCACCACAGGCGCATTGCGATCCCCGCAATTGCCCGATGTACCCACCTTCACCGAACTCGGCATGCCCGAAGTGGAAATGACCATCTGGACCGGGATGGCCGGCCCCGCCGGTTTGGCGCCCGAGATCGTCGAGCGGCTGCAAGTCGAGTTGAGCAAGATCCTGCGCGACCCGGCCATCAAAGCTCGCCGCGAATTCGCCGATTCCGAAATCGTTGCCAGCAAACCGGAAGCGTTCCGGGTGTTTCTCGCCGCTGAGCGAGTACGCTGGGCGAAGCTTGTGAAAGAAACAGGCATCAAGGTGCAATGACTTCGAGAATTTTTCACGTTCCTCGTATCGACGGCTGCCGAGGCACGGAATCACGGAGAATGATCTGGGGAAGGGCCAAGGCAGGTTAGCCGCGGAACCACGCGGAAGGAAAGAAGCAATGACGTGGTCTGCTTTCCGGATTGATTCCCGCGTCATTCCGTGTGTTTCCGTGGCTATATGGTTTTTGACCTTGCCCGGAAGAATTCCATGGCAAACTACAGTTGATAACGGGCATGTATGGGCTGATGGCTCCGGGAAGGCGCCGACGATGCGACGCACACTGCAAGTACTCAACGATCTCGAACGCGCCGGGGTACTTGGACGTTACGCAATCGGCGGCGCTATGGGAGCAACTTTCTACGTTGAGCCGCTGCTGACTTTCGATCTCGATGTGTTCGTCGTTCTACCGCAGACCCGTGGCGGACTGCTTTCTCTTGCGCCGCTCTACACGGCCCTGCGTAAGCAAGGTTATGCGGAGGAAGGCGAATGCGTATTCATCGAGGGTGTGCCGGTGCAGTTTCTGCCGGCGTACAACGCGTTGCTGGAGGAAGCCCTTGCCGAGGCACTCGACACACCCTACGAGGACACGCATACTCGGGTGCTACGTGCCGAACATCTTGTGGCCATCTGCCTTCAAACCGGGCGGGACAAAGACCGCGAGCGGGTGCGAATCTTCAATACCCAGGCAAAGCTGGATATGGAATACTTGTCCGGCGTGTTGGCGCGCCATGACCTTGAATCGAACTGGAAACAATGGAAGAGTTGACTCCCGAAATCGCCAGACTCCTTGCTGCCAAAGAAGCCCGCAGGCACAAACTCGCTGAGTTGCCGTTCCCGGAAAAAGTTCGGGCTGTGGTGCGTATGCAGGAGATGGCAGCACCACTGTTGCGCGCCCGCGGGCGCAAGGTGCGTGTGTGGCAGCTTCAGGAACTCTCGATCGCGGAAGGGCGCTGACCAGAAAAGAGAGCCGAAGGGAACGCCTTCAGCCTATCGAGTTTTCCCAGAGCACTGCCGGGAGGAATAGCCGTATGGGCGAAGTGATTGCGTTCGACCACATTCATCTGATCAGCCGGGACCCGAAGGCGGCCGCGGACTGGTACAAGGAAATGTTCGGTGGCGAGATCGCCGCGGAACAACCCAATCTACGCGGCGCGCCGCAGATCGATGTCCGGGTCGGCGGCATGACAATCGTCATCCGCGGACAACGACCGGGAGAACAACCGACCGCGACCAAACCTATGCAGCAATTCGACGGTTACTCCAGCCACGACGAGTGGGGGACCGATCACTTCGGTTTCACCTATCGAGGGGATCTGCGGGCGTTCTGCGCGGCACTGAAACAAAAAGGCGTGCGCATGGCGGTGGAGCCGTGGGAATTCAAACCCGGGATGGTGCTTTGCTATGTCGCCGCGCCAGATGGCGTCAGCATCGAGCTGATTCAGGTGAATCGGTAGTAGGAAAAATGACATGCCAACCCTGACCACCGACGACGACGTCAAGCTCCACGTCGCACGGCCGGGGGGAAAGCGAAGCGGGGTCAAGAAGCGGGGTTGGGCCTGCAGTGTGCATAAAGATGTTTTTCGCGAGAAGTTCCAATACTTGTTCAGTAACCTTTGTCGCGTCAAACGTAGGTACGACTTGACCGTGACTTGTGGTAACTCAGACTTGAGCTGACAGATGGCGCCTGACCAATTCGACTCAAACTCATTTTTTGGGAGGGGCTGGAAACGGCCAACTGGAATCATTCGAAGGCGGCGCTCAATTCCCTGAAAGCGGCAATCGAGTTCGCCACCTCGTCGCGCGAAACCTGGGGGGCGTATTCACCGTACCGGCAACCGCCCGAATCAAGCGGATTACAGCAAAGATTGCGTCGATCGCTTCGCGAGATAGCCCCACCGCGTATATTTCTGAGGAGTCAGGCGCGCTGTATAGGCTTGGCTTTTTCGCAAAAATGGTCCAGGATTAAAAGGTTAATTAGTTTCGAACCTTTAGCAAGCGAAAACCATGTCGAAACCTCAAGAAATCGAGTTGGCTGCACTCGAGCAAGTAGGAATTCTGCTGAAATTCTCCGCCGAAAACGCAAAATCAATTTCTCCAGATATCGTCGCCACGATCGCATCAGCTTGGGAGGCGCGGGATACCAGCACATGGACGCCCGAAGTATCCTCGAAATTCTGGGGAGCATTTAATACGCTCTGTTCAATCATCAAGCCGGTGAGCCTGGATACGATGTCGTCAAACAGCTTGAACCGTCAGCGTCGATCCTGGGTTCTATGGTGGCGGCTGGAGACAACATCACTTGCGAAGAGCACCGCCAGAAATTATCTCAGCATTCTTTTAATCGCGCTTTTCGCTTCCATTTGCCTTCAGTTTATTGTTGCGACCGCAGCTAATTTATCCGCCGAGATTGACAAGATAGTTGCCGCTGATGAACAGATCGCCAACAAAATCAGTCAGGGACTGACTTCGCTCGGAGGGATACCAGCGGAAGAAGACTTCGCCAAAATCAAACTGTCGCCTGAGCAGAAAAAAACCATAATTGATATCAATAATGAGTTCGAGAAAATGTGGTTTGACACAAGCAAAATGGTCACCAAGCTGCAGTTGTTTGGCTATCTCACTTCCTTCGGGCTCATCGACACAGGGTTCCAACCGGGGGACTTGACTCACCCCACCAACTTGACGGGCATGAATAGAGAGATACTTGCATTCTTTGTGAACAGACGATGGATAACCGAGACCCAAGAGAAGGGGATGATGGTCATTAAAGTGATCAACGTGACGTTCTTGCCACTTCTGCTCGGATTGATCGGCGCTTGTGCCTACGTGACGCGTTTGATATCCGATCAGATAAAGGACACCACTTTCTCCAATACGTCACCCGTGCGGCATCAAGTGAGAGTTGCGTTGGGGGCACTTTCCGGAGTCGTGGTAGGTTTTGGCTGGATAGGGAGCGGTATCTCGCTGTCGCCGGTGGCACTGGCATTTGTGGCCGGCTATTCGATCGAGCCCGTATTTGCCACGATCGACAGCATTGCAGAAAAATTCCGGAAGTAGATGTAACGCGGATGTTTTGTCGGAAACACGGTACCGCACGATATCGACGGTCAGACGACGCACCCATCGAACCTAGGGGGAAATGAGGCCGAGCATGCAGTGTGCACAAAGAAGTTTTCCGCGAGAAGTTCCAATACTTGTTCAGTAACCTTTGTCGCGTCAAACGTAGGTGCGATCTAAACGTAATTCATCGTAGCTCAGAATTAAGGTGACAGACAGTGCCTGACCAAGTCGACCCCAACTCATATGAGAGGGGTTTGAAAAGGTCATGATCGGACATTCGCAAGGCAAAACACTTCTGAGGATAGGCGGGAGGCGCGCTCCGCAGGACGGTGCCACATTATTGGGTGTTGTTGTACGGACACGGGCATCACAAGGCTGTTGCGTTTCATGCTGTTGGGTTACGATACTGCTGTCATCATCATCAATTGATATGCGGACGTTGCCGTCGGCATAATCAATGTTAATCGCCGCCGCGTTCCGCCCCGTTCATTGCACGACTCTGGTTACCTTCTGAAAGGATGCAACCGTGATCATTGATCTCCTTACATTCACGCTGATCCACGTTGTATTGAGTCTCGTGGGAATCATCGCGGGCCTGGTCGTGGTGGGAGGCCTCATGGCAGGGGTACGGTTCGACGGCTGGACGGTGGTCTACTTGGTGACCACCGTCTTAACCAATGTCACCGGGTTTGGCTTCCCCTTCGCGACCCTCCTGCCCTCCCACATCGTGGGGGGTATCTCACTCGTCGTATTGCTTGCCGCCATCGCCACGCGTTACTGGAAGCACCTCGCCGGGGCCTGGCGTGGGGTCTTCGTCGTGTCCACGGTGGTCGCGCTCTACCTCAATGTCTTCGTCCTGGTCGCGCAGCTCTTTCAAAAGATCCCGGCACTGATCGCCATAGCTCCCACCCAAAAGGCTCCGGCATTTGTGGTGACACACCTCATCGTCCTCGCGTTGTTCGTTGTCCTTGGGATGGCCGCGGTGAGGGGCTTCCGGACCGAGCGGGCGGCGATGGCTCGCTAATCAGTGCTCGTGGAGCGCATGCCGCTCCGCCTTGGGATGGAGCCCCGTGCAGTCTGCACGTGCAAAACAAGAAAACAAGGGATCAGGCTCTAACCCGGGTTTTGTCGCCGCTACCGATCTCTCTGATCGGTGACCGACGCTTGATGCTCCGCCGTCTTCGGTGTCGAAGACCAAATCATGAGACCGGCCACCAGGAAGCCGAGATCCAATACGCCAATCCAGCGCAGCCAATGAGGGATTCCAAAAAGGTAAGCACCCACCGGGAAAAAAGACATGATGAACATGACCACCAAGGCCAGACCGTGACCACGTACCGACGCGATCACAGCGGATATGGCAATCAGCATCATCAGTACGTCGATCGCGATATTCGCGGCAGAGAGTGAGAAGACGCCCTGAGGTGTGCCAAGGGTCCACAGCCATAATCCGCATGCCGCAACGCCAGACGCGGCGCCGATGATTTTGCCGGCATATCGAGACAGGGTCCGCAGCACGTCAGTTTTCGTGAATCGAACGCATGACGGGGTCAATCGTTACCCGAGTCTAGTAAAGCCGCACAGTACTTCCAGTCCCATAATGGCTGCAACTGATGGCTCCAATCCAATGGAGAAAAATGCCCTGAGCAGTTCAAGGCTTCTTGCTCAGCCAGGCCCGCCACGGATCCCAGTAGTATTTCTTCCAGCCTTCCGTTACGCCCTCGACGTCGTGATCGGCCACGTTGACGTGCATCAGATCGATGCGGGCGCCCGCCGGGTCGGGCCAGAACGTCAGAATCAGGATGGAGTCGAGGTCCTCCGGCTTCCAATGGAACGCCCGCCAGGACTGCACGATCATGCGCTTGGGCGCGGTGTCCAGCATGCGGCCCGACAGCATGTCACCGAATGCGCGAAATTCGGCGCCCGGCGTGCTCCCGATCGTCACCGGGGCGCCGGTGAATTCCGCGTGCAGTGAGGAGTCCAGGTACATGTCGTAGAGACGCTCCGGCGGTGCCGGCAGCTTGACCGACTGCTGAACAAGTTTGGGCATGCGAGCCTCCCGCGTTTATAGAGCGGCGTTTACGATACTCCAAACATACTTTCGACGCGCGAGATGGAACAGTAAGGTCTTGTGCCATTTTCCGTGTGCGCCCGGAACAGGACTTCCTCGTGAGAGGCGCCGGCGTTCGATCACTGGCAAGGTTGTGCGTTGTGCGTCGCTGTGCCTTGGGAATCTCGCACGTGACTGAGCGTCGCGGCTCGGCCAGAGCCTGTGTGCGCACGACAAAGGCCTCATCCCTCAGATAGATCTACCGGCGCAGCGCTTCGTCGACACAACACAGGCCAAATGCACGCCCAACCCCAACAGCCGCACTGGTCTTGTCGCCGCACTCTCACTGCGAGCTTGTTGCGGCGTAAGCTAATATTTAGCGGTTGAAGCTGGGTCAACGTTTTCGGCTGTCGCCGAGCGCGACAGTATCAATGCGACGCTGCAGCCGACCAACCGGGAGGTGCATACGATGGCTTTCGACGAAGGGCTTGCAGAGCGCATTCGCAAGCGTCTTGCAGGGGAAAAGGGGCTGACCGAGAAAAAGATGTTCGGAGGCCTCGCGTTTCTGCTCAACGGCAACATGTGCTGCGGCGTGCACCGGCAGGAATTGATCGTGCGCCTGGACCCGGCTGCGACCGCCACCGCACTGGCTGAACCTCACACCCGCATATTCGACCTGAGCGGCCGCCCGATGAAAGGGTGGATCCTGGTCGAACCCGCCGGGCTCGCGGACGAACCGGCGCTGGCGAGGTGGGTGCGCTTGGGGACAAAGTACGCCGGGTCTCTCCCAAAGAAGTGACTTCTTCGAAGGGCAATGAATGTCAAAAGAACAAGACTCTGTCCTCGTTTTCCCAGCATACATTGCCTTCCTCTGCGCTGGAGAATTTCCGGTGCTCTCTTTCTTGTCGAGTCAAACGTAGGTACGGACTGAACGTGATTTTTGTGGCTTGGATTTGTGAGGAAATGGAGTCAGGCTGAGCTAGCCCCGATTTGGAAAATCCGGCAGGTTTTGCCGGTCTTCTCCTTCTAAAAATTTTCAGCGATCCAGTCGTCATTCCCGACGGGATTACCGTAGAATCCATGCAGCTTTGCAGGGGGCTGCTCGCGTGCGCGAGTGTGCTGTTGTGACCGGCGCTAGAAAGTTTGTGAAGTTACTTGCGCCAGTTGCTGAATCTAAAGAAAAATTGAAAGAGGGTTCTGAGACCTCCACATCGCTTAGTGCTGGCCCTGGCTTTTCTGGGCGCCACACCCATCCTCCCGTGCTGGGGGCAAAACCCCCCGCAGCCGCCCTCGCCACCTCTGAACGAAGCACAATTGCAGCGCCTGCAACGGCTCAAGGAACAGGCGGATCGTAATCCGGGCAGCAAACCCTTCCTCTACGACTACCTGCAGGCGCTCGAGGAGGCCCATCGCGACGCCGAGCTGCTGGCGTTAATGCCCAGGGTCGATCTCTTCTCGGCGCCTCCCGCGGTACTGGTTCGTCTGGGCCGGGCAGCCAACAACCAGAAGCGTTTCTCCGTCGCTGCCGAACTCTTCCGCGCAGCGTTGCGCCAGGCACCCGATCGCAACGACGCCATCGTTGGGCTTTCCTATGCGTTGATCGACGATGGCAAGGCGGGCGAAGCCGTCGCGTTGCTCGAAAGCCGACGGAAGACGACGTGGCGCCAGGTTCCGCTGCTCGAAGCGTACGCCGAAGCGTTGCGCGCACAGCGCGAGCACACGCAGGCGTTGCCGGTATACGAGCGCATCCTCGTGCTCGATCCGGGAAACCGCGCTGCGCAGCGCAACCGCATCTTCACGGTCGCGCGGCTCGGCGCGCCGCATCGTGCGCTTGAACTCGCGCAGGCCTCGCCCGGCCTGCTCACCGACGAAGAATTGCTTGCCCTGCGCAGCGAACGTGCAGCGATCACCACGCGCTGGGGTGCGGCGGCGGACCAGGATGCGCCCGGCCGTTTCGCGGCAACCGACGCCGCACTGGCGCAGAACGAACAGTTGCTGAAGGAAGCCGCCGCATCCGGCAAACCCGCGAGCGCGACGCAGCGGCGTCTGCAGTTCGATCGCATCGTGCTGTTGCGCAATCGAGTGCGCATGCAGGAAGCGGTGGATCTTCACGAGAGCCTGGTTCGTGACAGCGTCGACGTTGCGCCGTATGCGCAGGCGGCCGCGGCTGATGCGTCTCTCTATCTCCATCAACCAAAAAAGGCGCGCGATCTGTTTCTGCAGGCGCAATCGAAGGGCGAAAGCGACTTTGCCGCGCAGGTCGGATTGTTCTATGCCTACTCCGATGCGGAACAGCACCAAGCCGCGATCGAGCAGATCGACAAGGTTGTGGCCGCGACGCCGAAGCGGATCAACGCTTACAGCCCGCTCACCGTGGCCGACAACCCGGATTACGCGAGTGCCCTGGCAACGGCCGGCGCGGCGCGCGGCTATCAGGACCGGCTCGACGACGCGCAGCACAGGCTCGAGGCGTTTTGCGACCTGGCACCGTGGAACATGGAAGCGCGCGAAAAGCTCGCAGCCGTCTACAACGCGCGCGGCTGGCCGCGCCGTGCCGAGCAGGACCACCTGTGGATTCTTGCCGCCGAGCCACGCAATCGCGCGGCGCGCATCGGCTACGCCGACACCCTGCGCGAATTGCGCGACTGGGAGCCGGCGCAACGCGAAGCCGCCACGCTCGAAGGGGAATACCCCGAAGACAAACAGGTGCAGCGCGTCGCGCGATTGTGGCGCATCCATCAGATGCGCGAGCTGCAGGTCGAGGCCGGCACGGGCGACTCGAGCGGCAGCGGCGGTCCGCTGGGTTCGCGCGAACACCAGATCGAGACCCATCTCTATTCCGCGCCGATCGATCGCGACTGGCGCGCCTTTCTTCACCAGTTCGAAGCGCAGGCAACGTTTCCCGACAGCACGGGCTTCCGGCGCCGCATCGGTGTGGGCGCCGAGTATCGCATCCGCGACTGGCATGCCTCCGCAGAAGTCAACGAGAGCTACGACGACGAATCCGACGCCGGCCTGTCGGTGGCGGGCGACTGGTGGGCGAACGACCAATGGAACATCGAAGTCGCCGCCGACACGTCCAGCAACGATATTCCGCTGCAGGCCCGCAGCACGGGTGTGCACGGCTGGTCGCTGCGTGCCGGTGCGACTTACCGCGTCAGCGAATCGCGCAGCTTCCGCGCCGGCGTGCAGAACATCGATTTCAGCGATGGCAACCGGCGCGAAATCCTCAGCGGCTCCGCGACCCAGCGCCTGATCACCGGCCCGGTCTACAAGCTCGACGGCGTGCTCGGCCTGTCTACGTCCCGCAACTCGCTGGCCGGCGCGGCTTACTTCAATCCCGAAAGCGATTTCGGCGCGGACGTAACGTTGATCGGCGAGCAGCGCCTCTGGCGCCGTTACGAGCGCGGTTTCGCGCACCGGCTCTATCTATCGATCGGGCAGTACGACCAAAAGAACTTCGGCAGCGGCCCGACCCGCGGCATCCGTTACGAGCACGAATGGAACGTCGACGACCGCCTGAGCCTGCTCTATGGCGCGCAGCGCACGCTGCATCCCTACGACGGCCGGGGCGAGTACGCGAATTACTACAACGCTGCCGTGAACTGGAAATTCTAGATGGCCCGCGCCTTCCTGTTCGTTCTGCTCATGTCGTGCCTCCCCGCAGCGGGGCTGGCGGCGAACACATACCGCGTACTGTGTTACCACGACGTGCAGGAAGACGTGCGCGTCATTCCCGATCCCTTCGCCGTCGATACCGCGCAACTCGTTTCGCAATTCGCCTGGCTGAAGGAAAACGGCTTTCACGTGATCGGCCTCGACGACGTGATTGCCGCCCGCGAGGGCAAGCGCGCACTGCCCGACAAGGCCGTGCTGCTGACCTTCGACGACGGCTACCGCAGCGTCTATACCCGTGTATTTCCGCTGCTGAAGCTGTTCGACTATCCGGCCGTCGTCGCGCTGTCCGGCCACTGGCTCGATGCGCCGGCGGGCAGGACGGTCGAATACGAAGGCAAAGAAGTTCCGCGCAGCCGATTCCTGTCCTGGGAGCAGATTTCGGAAATGGCTGCCTCCGGACTCGTCGAGATCGCCTCGCACAGCTACGACCTGCATCGCGGCATCCTGGCCAATCCCCAGGGCAACATGATCCCGGCGGTGGTGACTTATCGCTTCGAGGCCGGCAGCGGCTACGAGGACGAGCGCGCGCACGCCGCGCGCATACGTGCCGATCTCGCCCGCAACGCCGCGCTGATCAAGTCCAGGACCGGGCGCGCACCGCGGGTGATGGTGTGGCCTTATGGGCGCGACAGCGGGCAGGCGATCGAGATCGCGCGCGAACTCGGCATGCCGTTCGCGATGAACCTGGACGGCGGTGCCAACGAAGCCGCGGGCGACCTGTCGCGCATCCGTCGCGACGCGATCATCAACAATCCGGCGCTGAACGATTTCATAGCGCTGGTGGACAAGGGGCCGCTGCCGGTGCCGCAGCGCGTCGTGCACATCGATCTCGACTACGTCTACGACGCCGATCCGCGCCAGCAACAGGCCAACCTCGACCGCCTGCTCGATCGCATTCGAGCCTTGCGCGTGACCACTGTCTATCTGCAAGCCTTCTCCGATCCGGACGGAAACGGCCAGGCCGGGTCCGTCTACTTTCCGAATCGCCATTTGCCGATGCGCGCCGACCTGTTCTCGCATGTCGCCTGGCAACTGAGTACGCGCGCGCTGGTGAAGGTCTATGCGTGGATGCCGGTGATGGCGTTCGAACTGCCCTCGAACAACGCCATTGCGGAATTTGCCGTGCAGTCTTTCGATCCGGCCGCACCGGCGTCGGGTAACCGCTACCGGCGGCTGACGCCATTCAGCGCCGAAGTGCGCGACATCGTTGGCGAAATTTACGAAGACCTCGCGCAACATGCGCGCTTCGACGGTCTGCTCTTCCACGACGACGCGACGCTGAACGACTTCGAGGATGCCAGCCCCGCCGCGCAACAGGCTTATGCCGAGTGGGGATTGCCGGCATCGATCGAGGCGATCCGTGCCGATCCGCTGCTGCTCGAACGCTGGACACAGCGCAAGACCGCAACACTGATCGCATTCACCGGGGAACTGGCGCAGCGGGTACGCCGTTACCAGGGCTCGATCAAGACCGCGCGCAATCTTTACGCGCGGCCCGTGATGGAACCGCAAAGCCAGGCGCGCTTCGCGCAGTCGCTGCCCGATTTCCTTTCGGCCTACGACTATACGGCGCTGATGGCGATGCCGTTGCTCGAAGGCGCGGTCAGGCCCGATGCCTGGTTCGAGACGCTGGTGCGCAAGGTTGCCGCGCAGCCGGGCGGACTGACGAAGACCGTATTCGAACTGCAGAGCGTCGACTGGAACACGCGCAAGCCGGTGCCGGCGGCCGAGCTCGCGGCACAAATGCAGCGGTTGCAACGGCTGGGCGCGGTCAACATCGGCTATTACCCCGACGATTTCGTTGCCGACCGTCCGGCGCTGGCGACGATAAAGCCGGCACTGTCTCTGCAGAATTTTCCGCGCAAGGACTGACCCGGCCATGAAGGGCGCAAAACATGTTTGAAGAATTCGGCCTGGCCGGCAAGATCCTGTTCGGCTTCGCGTTCTATTACCCGCTGTTCATGGCCTATCACTGGATGATCGGCGCGCTGTATTACTTCTTCCACTACGAGATCAAGCTGGGCAGGGTCAATGCGCCGCCGTCGCTTTCGATGACGCCGGCGGTGACCTTCCTGGTGCCCTGCCACAACGACCAGAGCATAGTCGCCGAAACCATCGAACACTTGATGCGGCAGAACTATCCGGACTTCGAAGTCATCGCAATCAACGATGGCAGCAACGACGGCACCGGCCGCATCCTCGACGAACTGGCGGGCAGGCACCCGAGGTTGCGTGTGATCCACCTCGCGGCCAACCAGGGCAAGGCGATGGGCTTGACGGCCGGGGCGTTGTTGACGCGCAATGAATTCCTGATCTGCATCGACTCGGATGCGCTGCTCGACAGGAATGCGGCGAACTGGATGATGTGGCACTTCCTCTCCAGCGCGCGGGTCGGTGCGGTCACCGGCAATCCACGCATCCGCAACCGTTCGACGCTGTTCGGGCGCATCCAGGTCGGCGAGTTTTCCTCGACGGCGGGGTTGCTCAAGCGCGCACAGCGCACTTACGGCCGGCTGTTCACCATGTCCGGCGTAGTCGCCGCCTTCCGCAAGTCGGCGCTGCACCAGGCGGGCTACTGGAGCCCGGACATGCTGACCGAAGACATCGACATTACCTGGAAACTCGAGATCGCCAAGTGGGACGTGCGCTTCGAGCCGCGCGCGTTGTGCTGGATCCTGATGCCGGAGACGCTGACCGGGCTGTGGCGTCAGCGGCTGCGCTGGGCGATGGGCGGCGCGCAGGTGATCTTCCGCCGCTTCGGCGAATTGCGCAGTTGGCGCGAGCGGCGCATGTGGCCGATTTTCCTCGAGTACTTCGTCAGCATGCTGTGGGCCCACACCATGTTGATCACCTTCGCGCTGTGGGCCATTGGCAAGTTCGTCGACCTGCCGCAGGCGATCCAGGTGCCGACCCTGTTGCCCGGATTTTCCGGCGTGCTGATCGGCATCACCTGCATGCTCCAGGTGGCAATCGCGCTGCTGATGGACTCGCGCTACGAGAAGGGCCTGTTCCGCTACTACTTCTGGATGATCTGGTACCCGGTCGCGTTCTGGGTCATCAACGTTTTCACCACCGTTGTCGCCACGCCCCGTGTCCTCATGCGCCGGACCGGCAAGCGTGCAACCTGGCGCAGTCCCGATCGGGGAATACACACCACATGAGCGAATTTGTCATCGAGCGGCCCGAGCTTCAGCCCCCGGCGATGCGCGCCTTCTTCAGCATGCTGACCATCGTGCTGTGGACTGCATACGTCTATCTGCTGTTGCCGGTGGCGACGCTGCTGGCGTGGTACGCCGGCTATACCGCGGTTTATGAAGAAATGGTCATGCGCCGCGGCTGGGAAGCACTGGTCGACTTGATCGGCTTTTACAGCATCATCGTCCTCGTGATGGGCCTGATCCAGGTGGGCTGGGCTTCGATCAACTGGGCGCGCTTTTGCGGCAAGCGCGACCGCCGCCGGCTGCGCGAGCGCCAGGTCGACGTGGAGATTGAAAAGATGTTCATGATGGACACGGCGGAATTTCCTGTGTGGCAGAACGCCAAGCGTCTGGTGGTACATCACCACGAAACCCTGCCGAAGATCGTGTCGGTCGAAGCCGGCTAGGGAGGAACTGCATGTCCGAAAATGGCTAGCGCGGGATTGCGAGAGCGGGCACCATGCTCGCATGCAACTCGATCCCGAAAGCTGTTACCAGGCGCTCGTCAGCCGCGATCCCCGTTTCGACGGATTGATGTATGTCGGCGTCTCGTCCACCGGCATCTACTGCCGCCTGATCTGCAATTCGCGCCGGCCGCTGAAGCGCAACTGCACTTTTTATCCGAACGCCGCGGCCGCCGAACTGGCGGGCTTTCGTCCCTGCCTGCGCTGCCGTCCCGAGATCGCGCCCGGTAACGCACTGGTCGATTCGCGCAACCGCCTTGCGGTGGCGCTTGGACGCCGCATCGAAGACGGCGCGCTGAACGAAATCAGCGTGCCCGCGCTGGCTGCGGAGATGGGAATCAGCGACCGACACTTGCGACGGGTGATCCAGGACGAATTCGGCGTCTCGCCGAACAAGTTGCTGGAAACGCAGCGGCTGTTGACCGCGAAGCTGTTGCTGACCGACACCATGCTGCCCGTCACGGAAGTCGCCTTTGCAAGCGGTTTTGCCAGCCTGCGGCGCTTCAACGACGCATTCAAGACCAACTACCGCCTGAATCCGAGCCAGTTCCGTCGTGGTGCCGACGGCTCGAAGGCAGCGGGTCGCTTCCTGTTCGATCTCGCCTACCGGCCGCCGCTGGATTGGGAAGCGCTGCTGCAGTTCCTGGACAAGCGCCTTTACGCCGGCGTCGAGGCGATCGTCGATTTGGGTTATCTGCGCACCGTGAGTATCGGCGGACGCACCGGCTGGATCCGCGTGCAGCCGAGCTCGCGCCGCCACGCGCTGTCCGTCGAGATTGCCCCGGAACTGGGACGCGCAATCCCGGCGGTGCTGACGCGAGTGCGCAGGTTGTTCGACCTGGGTGCGGAGCCGGCGCGCATCGCGCAACGTCTGGGCAGGCTCGCGGCGTTGTGTCCCGGGTTGCGGTTGCCCGGCGCGTTCGACGGCTACGAGGTGGCGATCCGCGCGGTGCTCGGCCAGCAGATCAGCGTCAAGGCGGCGACGACGATCGCCGGCCGTTTTGCGGCGGCCTTCGGCGAGCCGGTCGAGATGCCGTTTCCGGAATTGCGATTGCTGATGCCGACCGCGCAGAGGGTTGCCAAAACATCGCCGGCGGCACTCGCGAAGATCGGCGTGACGTCGGCGCGCGCGCACACGCTGCTCGGGGTGTCGCGCGCGATGGCCCGAAACCCGAACCTGCTCGAACCCGGTGCCGATGTGGACGAAGCGATTGCGCGGCTTAAGAAGTTGCCGGGAATCGGCGAGTGGACTGCGCAGTATCTGGCGATGCGCGCTTTTTCCTGGCCGGATGCGTTTCCCGCGACCGACCTCGGCATTCGCAAGGCGCTCGGCATCGACGACGAGCGCAAGATCCTGGCGCATGCGGAAATCTGGCGCCCGTGGCGCGGCTATGCCGCCATGCATTTATGGAGAACACTCGCATGACTACTTTTTATACGACGTTCGAAAGCCCGGTCGGTCCGCTGCTGCTGATGTCCGACGGAACATCGCTCACCGGCCTGCATACCGACAACGACAAACACCGTCCGGCCGTTCAGCCCGACTGGGTTCGCGACGGCGGCGTGGCGCCGTTCGCGCAGACCGTTGCGCAGTTGCGGGCCTACTTCGACGGCGCGCTGACCGAGTTCGACCTGCCGCTGGCGCCGCAAGGCACCGCATTCCAGATGACGGTGTGGCGCGAGCTGTGCAACATCCCGTTCGGCGAGACCCTCTCCTACGCCGAGCTGGCACGCCGTATCGGCAGACCGACGGCCTCGCGCGCAGTCGGTCACTCCAATGCGCGCAACCCGATATCCATCATCGTGCCCTGCCATCGCGTGATCGGCGCCGACAATTCCCTGACCGGTTACGCCGGCGGGCTGGAGCGCAAGCGCATGTTGCTTGCGCATGAAGCGAAAAATCCAGGGACGAGGAACGAGGGCCGCCCGACTTCGCTGGATCCCGCAGGGTACCGGTCTTCGACCATAACCGGGCTTCGCCCATAAGGGGCGAGTAAAGGGCAACCCGCCTTCGGCGGGATGTAAGGCGGATCCCACGCCGCCGTGCGCTAGGCGCGGCACCGCTGCCCGCCGGCCGGGAAGCGAACCGCGCCCGCACTCGCCCGCACCGGACACCATGTCACCCGGTTCATGCCGGCGTACAATCGGTCGAGCTTGTCGCGCGTACCCGATAGACCGGTATGAACGCGCCTTCATTCACGAACCAGACTGACGGAATCACGATCATGGGATGCTTGCTCAAACAAGGCGGCGGACTGTACCCGAGGTTGCGCATCGGTGCAGTCCTGCTGGCTGCCGGCGAAGGCCGGCGCATGGGTGGTGTGGCCAAGCCGCTGATACGGCTTCAGGGAGTGCCGCTGATCAGCCGGCAACTGGTCGCCCTCAGCGGTGCCGGTGTCGACGAGGTGGTCGTGGTGACAGGCCACGCGCGCAACGCGATCGAGGAGCAGGTGCGGAGCTTTTCGGTGACGCTGGCGCACAACGATGCGCATGCCCAAGGTCAGGAAGGCTCGGTGCGGGTAGGGCTGGCCGCCCTCAACGGAATCTTCGATGCGATATTCATCGTGCCCTCTGACCAGCCGTTGATCGCAGCGGGCGATTTGACCGAGCTGATCGGAGCGTTCAAGAAGCGCCCGGCGGGCCATGTCGTGGTGCCGGTGGTGGATGGGCAACGGGGCAACCCCATCCTGCTCGACGAGGTGGCGCACGCGCAGATTCTCGCCAGCGGCATGAACCTGGGCTGCCGCCACCTGATCGAGCGCCAACCCGAACTCGTGCATATGCACAAAACCGCCAACACCCGCTTCATCACCGACCTGGACACGGTGGAGGATGTGCAGGCGCTTGCACAACGCACCGGCTGGCGGCTCGAATTGCCGGCACTGGAGGCCGTCGAGTAAACGCGTTGGCGCGCAGAGAGCGCGCCAGCAACTCGTTCCCTGCCATTGGCGGGCATGATCCGGCGATCTGCGCAAACAACACTTGTGTTGTTGCAGTGCGTAAGAACAGTATTGGCCATAGAAGAACATGCCTCTGGGAGGAGCGACCATGATTCCCCGCGAATTCGAGTATTACGCGCCGAAGACCATTCCCGACGCGCTCGGCTTGCTCAAGCAGTTCGGCGATGAGGCCAAGTTGCTCGCCGGCGGCCACAGTCTGTTGCCGATGATGAAACTGCGCTTTGCCCAGCCCGGCCATCTGATCGATTTGGGCAGGATTCGCGAACTCAAAGGCATACGCGAGGACGGCGGCACGCTACGCATCGGCGCAATGACCACGGAGAACGAACTCATCTGGTCGAAATTGCTGCAGGACAAGTGTCCATTGCTGGTCGAGGGCGCACGGCTCATCTCCGATCCGCAGGTGCGCTACAAGGGCACGATCGGCGGCGATATCGCCCATGGCGACCCGGGCAACGACCATCCGGCGCTGATGCTGGTGTTGGGCGCGTCCTTCGTTCTCAAGGCATCGACAGGCGAGCGCGTCGTGCCTGCGGATGGCTTCTTCGTCGGCAGCTACGCCACGCTGTTGAAGCCGGGCGAGATCATGACCGAAATACGCATCCCCGTCCCCGCGCCGGGAACCGGTACCTGCTACGCCAAGCTCAAGCGCAAGGTCGGCGATTTCGCCACCGCGGCGGCTGCCGTCATGCTGCGCATGAAAGGCGAGACTGTCCAGGAAGTCGCGATTGCGCTGACCAACGTCGGCGCCTCCGTGCTGAGGGCGCGCGCGGCTGAAGACTCGCTGCGAGGAAAGGCCATGAATGACGCTTCGATCGCAGAGGCTGCCAGGCTTGCGATGAGCATCTGTGATCCGGCCGCGGATCAGCGCGGCGATGCGGAGTACAAGACGGCCATGGCCGGCGAAATGACGCAGCGGGCATTGCGCACGGCCCGCTCGCGCGCCACCCACTGATTCGACTGCGAGGAGAAAGACATGGCCAAGAAACAAGCGGTGTCGTTCAAGCTCAACGGCAGGCAAGTCGAAGTATTGGTCGAGCCGCGCGAGTTGCTGATTCACAGCCTGCGCGAGAAACTCCAGCATACCGGTCCGCACATCGGCTGCGAGACCTCGCACTGCGGCGCGTGCACCGTCGATCTCGACGGCATGTCGGTGAAGTCCTGCACGGTGCTCACCGTGCAATGCCAGGACGCCGAAGTGCTCACCATCGAGGGTTTCGAGCAGTCAGGCGAACTGCACGCGTTGCAGGAAGGCTTTACGCAGGAACACGGACTGCAGTGCGGCTACTGTACGCCCGGCATGATTACGCGCGCCTTCCGGCTGCTCAAGGAAAACCCCAGCCCGTCGGAAGAAGAGATTCGCTACTGGATGGCGGGCAATCTGTGCCGCTGCACGGGCTACCAGAACATCGTCAAGGCGGTGCAGTACGCGGCGAAGAAAATGTCGTCGGCGCATACCTGATACGTAGCACCTTACCGGGAGATTTCGCCATGGCTGGTTCAACCGACACGATCGAGCGCGAAAAAAAGCTTCAGGGATTGGGCAGTTCCAGATTGCGCAAGGAGGACGCCCGCTTCATCCGCGGCAAGGGAAGCTATATCGATGACATCAAGCTGCCGGGCATGCTGTTCGGAGCCATGGTGCGCAGCCCCTATGCCCATGCCCGCATCAAATCGATCAACAAGGCCAAGGCGCTGGCCGTGCCGGGTGTCGTCGCGGTCCTGGTTGCGGAGGATCTGAAGCCGGTGAAACTGGACTGGATGCCGACGCTCGGCAGCGACGTTCAGGCCGTGCTGGCGGACAAGAAAGTCTGCTTCCAGATGCAGGAGGTCGCGATGGTGATCGCCAGCGATCGCTACAGCGCCGCGGATGGAGCGGACATGGTGGAAGTCGATTACGAGGAGTTGCCCGCAATCGTCGATCCGCACAAGTCCATGGCTCCCGGTGCCCCGGTCATTCGCGAAGACATCGCCGGCAAGGACGAGGTCGGTCACGGCAAGCGCACCCATCCCAATCATATCTTCACCTGGGAAGCGGGCGACAAGGCCGCCACGGATGCGGTCTTCGCCGGCGCCGCGGTGACCGTCCGCGAAGAGATCCTGAACCCGCGCGTGCATCCGTGTCCGATGGAGACCTGCGGCTGCGTGGCCTCGTTCGACAAGGTCACGGGACAGTTGACGGTCTACATTACGTCGCAGGCGCCGCACCTGGTGCGCACCGTGGTCGCGATGCTATCCGGCATTCCCGAAAGCAAGATCCGCATCATCGGCGGCGACATCGGCGGGGGATTCGGCAACAAGGTCCCGATCTATCCGGGCTATGTCGTTGCCATCGTGGCGTCGATCGTGACGGGAGTGCCGATCAAGTGGATTGAGTCCCGCATCGACAATATCTCCACGACCGGATTCGCGCGCGACTATCACGGCGTCGGCGAACTGGCGGCCGACAAGGATGGCCGCATCAAGGCCTTGCGCTTTACCGCACTGGCCGATCACGGCGCGTTCAATTCCCACGTATCGGCCACCAAGCTGCCGGCCGGCCTGTTCAGCATCTGCACCGGCTCTTACGACATTCCCAAGGCCTATTGCCGGGTCGATGCGGTCTATACAAACAAGGCACCCGGCGGCGTGGCCTATCGCTGCTCGCTGCGGGTGACCGAGGCGGTGTACCTGATCGAGCGCATGATCGACGTCCTGGCGCAGAAGCTCTCCATCGACAAGGCCGAGATCCGCCGGCGCAACTTCGTAAGCGCGGACAAGTTTCCTTACAACACGTCCCTGGGATGGACGATCGACAGCGGCAACTACCAAGCCGCGTTGGAAAAGGTGTTGAAGGCGGTGGATTACGAAGGCCTGCGCAGGGAACAGGTCCAGAAACGGGCCAAAGGCGAACTGATGGGAATCGGGGTTTGCACCTTCACCGAGATCGTCGGCGCCGGACCCACCAAGGTCTGCGACATCCTCGGCATAGGACTATTCGATAGCTGCGACATCCGCGTCAATCCCACCGGCAGCGCCATTGCCCGGCTGGGCACGATGAGTCAGGGCCAGGGCCACGCGACGACCTACGCCCAGATCATCGCCACCGAGCTGGGCTTGTCGTCGGACGAGATCCAGATCGAGGAAGGCGATACGGACAAGGCCCCCTATGGAGCGGGCACCTGGGGGTCGCGTTCCACTCCGGTCGGCGGCGCCGCAGCGGCGATGGCTGCGCGCAAGATCCGCGCAAAGGCGCAAAAGATCGCGGCTCACCTGCTGGAGGTGGGCGAAGGCGATCTGGAATGGGAGGTCGACCGCTTCAAGGTCAAGGGCAACCCGGCCCAGGCCAGGACCATGAAAGAGATCGCCATGGCGGCGCACACCAGCAACCTGCCGGACGGCATGGAGAAGGGGCTCGATGCAACGGAATACTACGATCCGCCCAACATGACCTTCCCTTTTGGCGCCTATGTCTGCGTTGTGGATATCGACCGTTTTACCGGTGAGACCAAGGTCCGGCGTTTCTACGCCTTGGACGATTGCGGCACGCGCATCAACCCGATGATCATCGAAGGCCAGATCCATGGCGGTCTTACGGAAGCCTTTGCCGTGGCCTTTGGTCAGGCTATCCCGTTCGACGAGAACGGCAACCATCTCGGCAACAGCCTGATGGATTACTTCCTGCCGACGGCCGTGGAAACGCCGCATTGGGAAACCGATCACACGGTCACGCCGTCGCCGCACCATCCGATCGGCGCCAAAGGCGTGGCGGAATCGCCCCATGTCGGCGGCATTCCGTGCTTCTCCAACGCGGTTGTGGATGCCTTTGCGCATCTGGGGGTGACGCACATGGACATGCCGCACACCGCCTTCCGTGTGTGGCAGCAATGCAAAGCGCTCGGCATCAGCACAAGATAGGGCGCCCGGTCGGATAAGCGGCTGACAATCGGCATGAACGTCCAGATCGACAAGACGTATCCCATGCCGTGCCCGGCGGAGGTCGCGTGGGAATTCCTGCAGAACCTCGAAGCGGTTGCCGCGTGCATGCCCGGGGCGAAGATTACCGAACGCCTCGACGCAGGACGCTACAAGGGAACAGTGACAGTGAAGGTGGGTCCGGCGACGATGTCCTTCCGGGGAGAGGTTGAGATGAAGGATGTCGACTCGGCCGCCCGGACGTTGCGTCTGCTGGGCAAGGGTACCGATAGTACGGGGAGTTCAGGCGCTTCCATGAATCTGACTGCCCGTATCGAGGCTGCCGAAGGAGGCCTTTGCACTCTGGTGGGCGCGAGCGAAGTATCGATGAGCGGCAAGGCGGCTGCCTTCGGCGGACGCATGATGAACACGGTCGCCGACCAGATCCTGAAACAGTTCGCCGACAACTTCGCGGGTCAGGTCAGCGCGCTCCAGGCGCAACGAGCGGCTCCCGCGGCAGCGGGCGGCGGCGTGCCGGCGGCTGCAGTGGCTATCCCTCCACCGGCTGCCGGGGAACTGAACGGCCTCGCGCTCGTGTGGACGATTTTCAAGGACTGGCTGCGCGGCCTGTTTTCCAGGAAAACGGCGTGAATCCTCCCGCCCAACGCATGAATGAGGTCGTCGACCTGGAACTCCAACTGGAGGGCGCCGGTTATGTCGCCGAGCCTGCGCTCGCGGCTGCGCTGCTGCTGATGCTGGATCTCGGCCGTCCGTTGCTGCTGGAGGGTGACGCCGGCGTGGGAAAAACCGAAATCGCCAAGGCGCTCGCCACGGTGCGCGGCGCCAGGCTCATCCGCCTGCAGTGTTACGAAGGGCTCGATGTTCACGCCGCAATGTACGAATGGAACTACCAGCGGCAATTGCTGGCGATCAAGCTGCTCGAGCATGATGACCGTCCGGCTGTCGTAAAGGAGCAGGACATCTTCTCCGAGCGCTATCTCCTGAAGCGACCGCTGCTCGAGGCGATCAGTTGCGCCGAGCCGCCGGTGCTGCTGATCGACGAAGTCGACCGTGCCGACGAGGCCTTCGAAGCCTACCTGCTCGAACTGCTATCGGACTTCCAGATGTCGATCCCGGAACTCGGCACCATGCGCGCCGTTAGCCGACCGCTGGTCGTCATTACCTCGAACGGCACGCGCGAACTCTCCGACGCGCTGCGCCGTCGCTGCCTGTACCAGTACATCGACTATCCCGCCTTCGCGAAGGAATTGGCGATTGTCGAAATCAAGGCGCCGCGGGCGGCGGGACAATTTGCCCGCCAGGTGGTCGAATTCGTGCAGAGCGTGCGCCGCATGGAACTGCAGAAAAAGCCGGGCATCGCGGAGACGCTCGACTGGACGGCGGCCCTGTTGCGCATGGGAATTTCCGTGATCGACGACGACGGGGCGGAGCGCATCCTCGAAACCCTGAGTGCCCTCATCAAGACCCGTGAGGACCGCGCCGGGTTTACCCGGGAGGTCGTCGCCCGGATTGCGGCGGCATGTTGATCGTCGCCGCTTCCCCGGCCGTTGACCCGGGCGCAGCCTTGCAGGCGCGTCTGACAGGCTTTGCCGGGTTCCTGCGCGCCAACGGCTACGGTGTAGGCGGCGCAGATTCGATCCGCGTGCTCGAAACGGCCGTGCAGACCGGGATTCTCGATCAGCAGATCCTGCGCTGGAGCCTCAAGGCGCTGCTATGCGGCCGTGGCGACGAATGGCGGCGCTTCGATGCCCTGTTCGACGCCTACTTCCTGCCGCCGAACAAAAAAATATTCGTGGAAAGCAACGTTGTTGCCGCCGGGGCGCGGGAGGCGACTGCTGGGGTGCGCGACGGCGGCGAAATCGAGCCTGCCGCCGGTGCGGGCCACGGAGTCGCCGGCGACGCTGACGCTGGCACCGCCAGACACGGAGCGAGCCGCGAAGAATCCCTGGCGTCCACGGATTTTCGCGAGTTGAATCAGGCAGAACACGCGCGCGACATCGAGGCGCTGATGCGCCGTTTCGCCAGGCGCCTGAAGCACCTTCATCTGCGCCGTGAAGCACGCTTTCATCACGGCCGCCGGCTCGACTTGCAGGGCACCATTCGGCAGAGCGTGGCCTGCGGCGGCACGCCGTTGCGGCTCGCCTGGAAGGAACGCCGTCGCGTGCGCCCGCGCCTGCTGTTGCTCCTGGACGTGAGCCGTTCGATGAGCCTCTACAGCTTTTTTTACCTGCGCCTTGCGCGCGCGCTGTGCGCCGAGTTGGCCGACGTGCATTGCTTCATTTTCCACACCCGCATCACCGGCGTGGCGGAGGCGCTGCGCGACCCGGACCCGTGGCGATCGCAGGAACGCCTGCACCTCCTTGCCGCCGGATGGGCCGGGGGCACGCGCATCGGCGAATGCCTGCGGGATTTCAACCGCGACCACGCGGCGCGCCTGGTGCATTCGCGCACCGGCGTGATCATCGTCAGCGACGGTTACGACACCGGTGAGCCGGAGCTTCTGGCGCAGGCGCTTGCCACGCTGCGACGGCGGTCGCGGCGCATGATCTGGCTCAACCCGTTGTTGAACCAGCCCGGTTTCAGTCCCGAGAGCCGGGGGATGCAGGCGGCCATGCCGCACATCGATCTGCTCGCGCCGGGCGCCGACCTTGCGGGCATCGAGCGCGTATTGCCGCGGATCATCGAGGCGTTGCGATGACGAACGACGAACTCCCGGATATGGCGCGCGAACTGAACAGCCGCGGCGAGGCCTACGCGCTCGTCACGGTGGTTCGGGCGATCGCCCCCACATCGGCTTACCTTGGCGCCCAGGCGATCGTCCTCGCCGACGGGACGCTGCACGGTTGGATCGGCGGAGGGTGCGCGAAGAGCGTGGTCATCAGCGCTGCGCAGAGCGCCATCGAGAACGGCGAGCCGAAGCTCGTGCGCATCAGCAACGACCGCGTTTATCCAGAAGAGGATGTCGAGCACTACACGATGTCCTGCGCCAGCAACGGGAGCATCGAACTCTTCATCCAGCCTTACAGCGTTCGCAGCGCGCTGTGCGTGCTCGGGAGCACGCCTGCCGCCGACGAGGCGCGGTTCCTTGCGGAACGGCTCAGAATCAGGCTTACCGATACTCCGGGTGAAGCGCCCGTCGTCCTGGTCGCGACGCAGGGGCAAGGCGACGAGGAAGCGCTCGAGGCCGCCTTGTGCAGCCCGGCAAAGCAGGTGCTGATGATCGCAAGCCGGCGAAAAGCGGAAAAGCTGCGCGCCGTGATGCGGATGCGCGGCGTCGACGAATCACAGCTTGCGCGCTTGCAGGCCCCCGCGGGCCCGGATGCCGGTGCCAAGACACCGGGCGAGATTGCGCTGGTTGCGATCGTCGCAGTGCTGGCGTTGTTGCGCGGTCGTGGCCAGGTACCCGTGAACGCCGGGCAGGTTCAGCAGGAGGCGGCCGAGGGTGCCGGGCAAGACAGGAGCCAGCAGAATTCGCGCACTGCGCCTGGCACGGCGGCGGTGGAAGGCACAGTCATCAACCCCGTTTGCGGGTTGGCCGTGAGCACCGCCAATCCGATGCACATCGAGAAGTACGCAGGCGTGTCTTACTACTTCTGCTGTGACGGCTGCAGGACAACGTTCCAGAAGGACCCTGCAAAGTATGCGGCGATTTACCATGCTTCCATGGGCAGGGTTCTGGCATGAGAAGGTTCACCGTGCTGCCGGCCGTTGCACCACGGTTGTCTTGCTGGTTCTAGCCTGGGGTTGCCAGTCCAGTAGCTTCGCTGCGCGATTGCCGACCCGTAAATTGATCGACCGGGCGATCGGTGTGTCACTGAATCCGCGCGTGTGTCGACCAGTCGACGTCGCCGCAGATCACCACCGGCTTGCCGTTGCCGGCCCTTGTCGCCATCGAGAACGTCACGCAATGCAGGTATCCGGTCAGCGAACAGTACTGCCGGGTGGCCTGGACCACTTCCGGTTCGTGGATGGCGCGACGAAAGAAATCCCGGCGCGACCAGTCGCTCTTGTTGAGGGCCCCCATGCTGTAGAAATCCGCGCTTTGCCTTGGCGGCGGGCTCGCCGAGAAAATGTCGGCACCGAGGTGGCTGCCGCTGCCGTCGAGCAGGAAACATCGTAATGCGCCTTCCAGGCCGAGGAAGGCATCGCTGGAAGTCTCGAGCGCGACGCCGGACCTCACCTGTGCCGCAATGTTCTGGATAGCGGCGAGGTACGGGTGCCGCTGCTGGCGGTAACGCGCGATGTCGGAAGGCGAGGCTTTGCGCAGTCCGTCCGCGTGCGATGAGTGCAGCGTCTCGTTCTCCAGGGAGACCCGCGTCACGCGCATGTCCGGCCGGACTGAAACGCGCTGTTCCCGGTAGTTGTTCCACAGCTTGTTCAACAGGTCGTCCGGTTCCGAAAAATCGGTGACGCCATCGACAGGCTGGCCGAAGAAGTAGCCGCTGCCGAAATCCGCGTCCACGTCGATCGCCAGCAGAGCCTGGTCCTCGGACTCGAGACCTTCCATCAGCACGAGCGTTCCCATCTCGTGCAGCAGGGAAACCGCGCGCGGCAGGATCTGCCGCGTGCGCGGTTTCTTCATTGCTTCCGCGACCACCGAAGGCCCGATTTTTACGATGGCCGGCGCGGTGTGCCAGATGGAGTCGAGGTTGGCATTGTCCACGCCAAAATGGTCCACCGAGATCAGGCAGCCGAGACTGCGGTAACTGGCGATCGCATCGTCGAGACGTTCGTGCCCCAGCACGGAGCCGGCGATGTCGATCATCACCTTCTGCGGTGCGACTTCGTAGTGGCTGAAGAGCGAGGTCAGGAACCCGGCGCTGTTGCCGAAATCCAGGAAGACTTCGGGATGCAGGTTGATGGAGAGCACGCCATGCGACGGCCGCCGCGAGAAGAAATTGTGGACGTGTATCGTTGCCGACAACATGTCCAGCATCGCCATCTCGGAATAGTTCTCCACCGGTCCGAACAGGGTTTCGGGAGAAACCGCATTGCCGTTCGGATCCATCCCCCGCAGGCTTGCTTCGAATCCCACGGCGTGCTTCTGGGGCAGGCAGAAGGCGGGCTGGAATACGGATTTGAGTTCCAGGTCCCGGAACCACCCGGATGCTCGCCCGGATTGTTGGGTCAGCATCCTCTGGATGAAATCCAATGTGTAGCCGCGTAGCGGAGCGTTCATGGAATCCCTCTAAAACTCACATTAGGCCCGAATCCAGCTGCCCGGAATCTTTCAGAAATTCCGGATGTCCCGACATCGGGAGGCGCATTTCATGGCCGTCGATATGGAACATTATGGAGTAGCCGCAATTCATTTGTCACATCAGGCGCAAGCCGGCCCCCTTTGGCGCGGGCCGTCGACGCGGACCGGATTCGTACTTTTTGAACTTCTATGACTCCGGAACCGAATCGCCCGCATGGGCAACGAGTTTCGCCAGGCGCGAGAGCCGCGGATCGGCAATGCCCGCGACTTCCAGACTGGTCGCGGTCTGGACCAGGTAATCGGCGCAGGTGCCGAAATGGCCGCACGCCTTCAGCGCGATCGATACGATCTGCCGATCGTCCAGCCGGCCGGTGTAGCCGGGCTTCTTACGGTTGACGACAAAAGCGATCGCGCGCACGACGCGGTCGCCGACGTCGGCTTTAACCCAGCGCGGCATGTACGTGCCTATCACCATTTCCCTGCGCCAGAGCAGGCCGAGCTCGACCATCAGTTTTTCATCGTGCAGGCGGTAGGCCACGCCGTGGCAGGATCCGCCGCTATCCAGGCCGAGCACCAGGCCGGGCACTTGCGGCGATCCGCGATTGACTTTCGACCACAAATAGAAGCCGCGGTGATAGCCGTGGATCCGCGCCGGCCGGCGTTCGGCGAATTCCATCAACGGGTTCCAGATCAGCGATCCATAGCCGAACACCCACACCCGATCGCCCTTGCGATGTCCGGCCATGGTCTGTGCGAGAGAACGCGCCACCTCCTCGTCCGACATCAGAAGATGTCCGAAACCGGAATCGCGCACTGCCTTGCGCACGCCGTCCCGTTCGAGGACGCTGCGATCTACCTTTGCCACTGCGTCTCCACTGTATCGATCTGTACGGCGTCGGGCTGACTGCCTTCAGCCATCGTCATGTTGCCATCCGGATCGGCCTCAGGGCGGATTATCTGATAATGTGCTTCGCAAATCGGCCGCGCCTGCGGCACAACAACAATCCGGCCCCGTCATTTCGTAGCGAGCAACGCGCATGCCAACCCTGACAACGGACGATGGTGTGAAGCTGCATTACGAGGAGAGCGGCTCCGGCACGCCGGTTGTCTTCGTGCACGAGTTCGCCGGAGACTGGCGCACCTGGGAGCCGCAGCTTCGCCATTTCTCGCGCCGCTATCGTTGTATCGCCTATAACGCGCGCGGCTACCCGCCGTCGGATGTGCCGGCGGATGTCGAGCAGTATTCCCAGCAACGTGCGCGGGACGATATCCTCGGCGTGCTCGATGCGCTCGGCGTCCGGCGCGCGCATGTCGTCGGCAACTCCATGGGAGGGTTTGCCACGCTCCATTTCGGCATGGCCTACTCGCCGCGCGCACTGTCCCTGGTCGTCGCGGGGTGCGGTTACGGAGCGCATCCGTCGCAGTATGCGCAATTCCAGACGCAATCGCGGGAACTGGCAAAGTCGATGCTCGACCAGGGCATGGAGCACGTCGCGGCCACTTACGGCCACGGTCCGTCGCGCCTGCAGCTCAAGGAAAAGGATCCGCGAGGCTTCGCCGAGTTCATTCGGCATTTTTCCGAACACTCCCCTCAGGGCTCCGCGAACACCATGCTCGGCTACCAGGCACGGCGACCGTCGCTGTACGACCTGACCGCCGACATGGGGCGCATTATGGCGCCGACACTGATCGTTGCCGGAGACGAAGACGATGCCGTGCTGGAACCTTCGCTGCTGATGAAGCGCAACATTCCAACGGCGGGGCTCGTCGTGCTGCCGAAGAGCGGACACATGACCAACCTCGAAGACCCGGCGTTGTTCAACCGCCTGCTGGAAGATTTCTTCCATCAGGTCGAGGCCGGCCGCTGGCCGTCGCGCCCCGCGCCGGCGTAGTTTTTTCCCTAGCCCCTAGCCCCGGTATTTATCATGGAAGCCCTGTCCCATCTGCGCGTGATCGACCTGACACGAGTGCGCGCCGGGCCGACCTGCGTCAAGCAGTTTGCGGACTGGGGCGCCGACGTGATCAAGATCGAAATGCCGGCGGAGGCAAGCGAGGACATCCTCGGCCCGCGCCAGGGATCGGACTTCCACAACCTGCATCGCAACAAGCGTTCGCTGACACTGAACCTGAAGGATCCGCGCGGTGTGGAAGTGCTCAAGCGCCTGGCGAAAACCGCCGACGTGCTGGTGGAAAACTACCGGCCCGACGTGAAGCACAAGCTCGGCATCGATTACGAGACGCTGGCACGGGAAAATACGAAGCTGATCTATGCCAGCATTTCCGGATTCGGCCAGGACGGGCCGTACCGCGACCGCGCCGGTTTCGACCAGGTCGCGCAGGGCATGGGCGGCCTGATGTGGGTGACCGGATTACCGGGGCAGGGGCCGGTACGCGCGGGCATTCCGGTTGCGGACCTGAGCGCCGGATTGTTCGCCGCGCTCGGGATACTGATCGCCCTGCAGGAGCGCAGCCGTTCAGGCAAAGGACAGTGGGTGCAGAGCTCGCTGCTTTCGTCGATGATCGCGATGATGGATTTCCAGGCCGCGCGCTGGCTGGTCGAAGGCGATGTGCCGGGACAGGCGGGCAACGACCATCCGACCTCGATGCCGACCAGCGTCTATCCGACCTCGGACGGCTACGTCAACATCGCAGCGGCCGGCAATCCGATTTTCGCGAGAATGGCCGAAGCGTTCGGCAATCCCGCCCTCGCGGTGCATCCGGACTATGCCGATGCGAAACTGCGTTCGAAGAATCGCGTGGCGCTGAACGATGCCATCGCCGCGCATACGCGGCGTTACACTTCCGCGGCGCTGATCGGCCTGCTCGCGAAAGCCGGTGTGCCCTGCGGACCGATCTACAAGCTCGACCAGGTATTCGGGGATGAGCAGGTCCGGCATCTCGGCATGGCGGTGCAGGTGCCCGATCCCGGTGGTGGTGCCATGACGCTGGTCGGTCCGGCCATCAAGCTGTCCCGCACGCCCGCGCGCATGAAGCGCACTGTGGGAGCGGCGGGCGAGCACAATGATGAAATCCTGCACGATCTCGGCTACAGCGATGCCGACATCGCCGGGTTGCGCGGCGCCAAGGTTATCTGAGGAGAACGCATGAGCAAGGGCAAGCTGCGCGTCGAACGCGACGGACCGGTCGGCCGCCTGGTGCTGGACAATCCGGAGCGCCGCAATGCCATCGGTGCCGACATGTGGCGGGCCATCCCGCAGGCGATCGGCACATTCAACGCCGATGCATCGATCCGATGCATCGTAATACGCGGCGAAGGAACGCAGGCGTTCGCGGCGGGCGCCGACATTTCCGAATTCGAGCAAAACCGCTCCAGCGAAGGCGACGTGAAGGAATACGAAGCCGCGACTTCCGCTGCACATCACGCCATCGAGTCGGTACCCAAACCGGTGATCGCATTGATCCATGGCTTCTGTGTCGGCGGTGGGCTGGCGGTGGCGCTCTCCTGCGACCTGCGCTACGCGGATGCGTCGAGCCGTTTCGCGGTCCCCGCCGCGCGCCTCGGCCTCGGTTATGGCGTGCACGGCACCGGCCGGCTGGTCGCGACCGTCGGTCACGCGGCGGCGCGCGAGATCATGTTCAGCGCGCGCCGCTACGACGCTGACCAAGCGCTGGCGATGGGGCTGGTCAATCGCGTGCTGCCCGACGCCGAGCTCGATGACTACGTGCGCAAGGTCGCGCTGGAGCTGGCGGCCAATGCGCCCATGACCATCGCTGCGTCGAAGGCGGTCATCAATGCACTGGCCGAGCCGAACGGCGATTTTTCCGATGCCGAAGCAGAGGTTATGCGCTGCATGAAGAGCGAAGACTATGTTGAAGGTCGCCGCGCCTTCATGGAAAAGCGCGCACCGGATTTCAAGGGCAAGTAGATGGGGCATCCGCCGAGATTCCGGGATAATCCGGTTTTTATGCGGGTCGAAGGTTGTATGGCAGCGGGTGCGCGGTCCCGCGTTGTTATGGCGCACTCATAAAAAACATTCACCGCCAGGGACGCCAAGGACGCAAGGGAAAACCGGGAAGAGGCGAATCTGAACGGGAAAATACGATGCCTACCGGTTCGAGCGCACGGGAGTTGCCCTCTACTACCCTGCCTCGCATTTGACGTTCCTTCGCGTCCTTGGCGTCCCTGGCGGTGAATGGTTTTTTGATCTCACATCCGACCCGCCTACCTCTACCAACAGGAAAGCCCGATGTACCCGATTCTGAAGCCGTCGGTCGACACAATATTGCATCGCGCCGTCGAAGCCGGCGATATACCGGGTGTGGCTGCGATAGCGTGCACCCGCGACGCGACGGTTTACGAAGGCGCGTTCGGCAGCCGCAAGCTCGGCGTGAACAAGCCGATGACAACCGACTCCGTGGTCTGGATCGCGTCGATGACCAAACCGATCACGTCCGCCGGCGTAATGCAGTTGGTCGAGCAGGGCAGAATCGCGCTCGACGATGCCATGGGCCGCTGGGTGCCGGAGCTGGCGTCCGTGCAGGTGCTCGAAGGTTTCGATGCAGCGGGCTCGCCGCGTCTGCGCGCGCCGAAGCGGTCGATCACGCTGCGACATCTGCTGACGCATACCTCGGGTTACGGCTACGGAATGTGGAACGAGCCGATCGCGCGCTATATGGAAGTGACGGGACTGCCTGCGACCTCGAGCTGCCAGAACGCCGCGCTGCGTCTGCCGCTGCTGTTCGATCCGGGCGAACGCTGGAACTACGGCATCAATATCGAGCTGGCCGGCAAGGTCATCGAGGCGGTCAGCGGCAGGAAGCTGGGGGTGTATCTGAAGGAAAACCTGTTCGACCCGCTCGGCATGGACAGCACCGGCTTTCGCATTACGCCGTCGATGCGCAAACGCATGGCGCGATTACACGAGCGCGGCGCGGACGGCGCACTCACGGCGGGCGACTTCGAAGTGCCGCAGGAGCCGGAATTCGAAATGGGCGGCGGCGGCTTGTATTCGACGGCCGCCGACTACCTCGCCTTCGTGCGCATGATCCTGAACAAGGGCGCGGGCAACGGCAACCGCGTGCTCAAATCCGAAACGGTCGAGCTGATGTCGCGCAACCACATGGGCGAGCTGCGCGTCGTGCCGTTGCGCACCGTCAATTCGCTGCGCTCGAACGACGCCGATTTCTTTCCGGGCGTGCCGAAGAGCTGGGGCCTGGGCTTCATGATCAATCACGACAAGGCGCCGACCGGACGTTCCGCCGGCAGCCTGGCCTGGGCCGGATTGTCGAACTGTTATTTCTGGATCGACCCGGCCGCGGGCATCGGTGGCGTCTACATGACGCAGATCATGCCTTTCGCCGACGTGAAGTCGCTGCCGCTGTTCGTCGATTTCGAAACGGCGGTCTACCGGTCGCTATCCTGAGGACGCCTATGGCCAAAGCGGACGTACCGGCAGAAGACATCGCAAGGCTGCGCGGCCTCATCACGCAGTATTTTTCGTCGCGCGCGTTGTACGCGGCGGCGGCGCTGGATGTTGCCGGCGCGCTGGCCGGCGGTGCGAAGGACATCGGCGAACTGGCGTCCGCAACCGGCGCTCATGCACCCTCGCTGTACCGTGTGTTGCGGGTGCTGGCCTCGTCCGGAATTTTCGCGGAAGGCGGCGATGGGCGCATCTCGAACACACCGCTGTCGGAACTGCTGCATGCCGATGTGCCCGGATCGCTGCGCGACCTGGTGCTGTTGTTCGGCGACGAGACTTCCTGGCGTTCGTGGGAAGGTATCCTGCATGCGGTGCGCACCGGCGAAGCGCCGTTCGAGCATCTGTATGGCGAAAAATTCTTCGACTACCTGCAGGGACACCCCGATACGGCGGCCATGTTCGATCGCGCGATGGCGAGCTCGTCGTCCACGACCAATGCCGCGGTGGTTGAGGCCTACGACTTTTCCGGATTGGGCACGGTGGTGGACGTCGCGGGCGGCGTCGGCGCCGCGCTATGCAGCATCCTGAGCGCAACGCCGGGACTGCGCGGCATCGTGTTCGACCTGCCGCATGTCGGTGAGCGCGCGCGGGCGTTCATCGCAACGCAGCGATTGACGGAGCGCTGCGAATTCGCTGGCGGCAGTTTCTTCGAGTCCGTCCCGCCCGGCGCAGGCGCCTACTTCATGAAACACATTCTTCACGACTGGGGTGACGAGGAATGCACAAGGATTCTCGCTGCCTGCCGCAAGGCGATGGATGCGAGGGCGCGGCTGCTGATCTGCGAGCGCATCGTGCCCGCGGGCAACGAGCCTTCGTCGGCAAAGTTGATCGACTTGCACATGATGATGACCAACCATGGCGGCAGGGAGCGCACCGAGAAAGAATACCGCGCGCTCCTGGTAGCGGCCGGCTTCAAGTTGGAGCGCGTAATCCCGACCAGCACCCCATGGAGCGTGATCGAGGCGAAGCCGGCGATATAAGGGCAGGTAAAAGGCGAGAGCGGAGAGCGGAAAGCAACTTCAAGGGCCGAATTCTGCTTTTCGCTCTTACTTGTAGAAGTTAAGACGCGACAGGACAGATAGTGTCGGAGCGTTCACAAAGTGACCGGAAGCCTTTCGTAAACGCGACCGGCAACTGTCGACCCACTGCGGACACACAGCCTGACGCAGATCCAGCGTCTGCCTCCGGCAAAAGCGGTCATTCCTGGTGAATCAATTTCGACCGCGCCGTTCAAGCCGTAGTCGGGGAGGCGCGTCCGGCCGCTGTCTCCTAGAAGTTGAAATCCGAAAATGGTCGCGATTAATCTGGCTGTCGGTTTAATTGACGCACATCGCCGTGATCTGGTGACGGATGGGCAAGAACATCGTGGGCACGATCATGAGCTGGATTTGAACCTGTGAAAATCCGGCACCCTCCAGCATTCCACCAGTATCTCGGCATAGGTCACAGCCCTCGAATGTCCATTTCCAGGGTCGTGCGACGGCCCGCTGCAACGCGCCATTAGCCGAGCCCGAAGGCGCCGGCACATGTTCGACGCAGGCGAATCGTCCGCCCGGCTTGAGCACCCGCCGTACTTCGGCAAGTACCGCTGCCGGGTCGTTAACTGAACAAAGAACCAGCGACGAAAACACGAAGTCGACCGAGGCTGTCGCCAAGTCGAGCGCTTCGCCCGCAAGGCCGCGTAGGTCTAGATCGATTCCGCGCTGCCGCGCCCGCTTGCGCAGGACCGCGTGGAAGTGGCGATTCGGTTCGATTGCGATTAGCCGGGTCCCGCGCGGGAAATATCTGAGGTTGGCGCCGGCGCCGGGGCCAAGTTCCACGAGCACAGGTGGGACCTCGGCGAGCAGACGCGATTTTATCGTTGCGTATTTGCGGTGCATATAGCTTTCGAGAAAGTCGAAGAACCACGCATTCAGGCGACCACGAACTGCATTGTCTAGAACTGCCGTTTCCATTCCCATCCCTCCTTTAAGCAAGTTCTTGTGCCCGTTAATTCACTCCGCCATATTCCTTGCCGCAACTGTGCGACAGTGCCGCGCGGTGGTGAGCCAAGGGTCACTGCCAGGAAAGCCGCATCGTTTCTGGGTTTCCGGCCGATTACCGGACTTGAAGCACGACACGCCCTTGAGTCTTTCGCTCCTGCACCAATTCCATGGCTGTCTTGAATTGATCCAGCGGGAGTACCGCTCCCACGTGCGGTTTGAGCTTGCCTTGGGCCACCCACTCGAACAACTGCTCGTCGGCCTCGACGCTGGCATGCGGAAAGCGCTCGCCCCAAGCGCCCCAGAAGACTCCGACGATGGAATAGTTTTTCAACAAGGGCAGGTTCATCGGCACCGACGGGATCGCTCCGCTCGCGAAGCCGATTGGTAGCATGCGGCCGCCCCAGTTCATCAGCCGCGTCATGGTTGTGAATACTTCGCCGCCGAGAATATCGAAGAAGACGTCGATGCCTTTGCCGCCGGTGACAGCTTTGATGCGCTCGCGCAAGTCTTCATGCGCGTAATCGATGACTTCGGCCGCACCGTATTCGCGCACGATCGCCGCCTTTTCCGCCGAGCCTACCCCGGCGACGACCCGCGCGCCCAGATGCCGTGCCAAGTCGACTACCGCGAGCCCGACGCCGCCCGCGGCCCCGGTGACAAAAACAGTTTCGCCGGGCTGAAGCTTCGCGCACATCACCAGCCCATAGTAGGCGGTGCCGTAACAATGCCGCACGGCCGAGCCGGTTACATAGTCGACAGCCGGCGGCAGGCGCGCGGCCCAGCTTTGTGGGGCGGTCAACTGCTCCGCATAGGAGCCGACCCATCCGCCGCAGGCCACGCGGTCTCCCGGCTTGAAGCGGGTGACGCCTGCGCCTACGGCCGAGACGATGCCGGCGGCGTCCGTGCCCGGCACAAAAGGCGTTTGAGGCCGCATCTGGTATTTTCCTGCGACCATGAGGCAGTCCATGAAACTCACCGAAGCTGCATGGACGTCGACGAGAATTTGACCTGCGGCAGCTTGCGGATTCTCGATTTCTCCGAGCCTCAGGGCATCTAGTCCACCGAAGGATTCGCAAACGACGGCGCGCATGATCAAGCCGCCAGTTTGACCCGCACCGCTACGGCTTCGGCGGTCGCGCGTTCGATACCAGAATGGAGCACGCGGCAGCGGACGATCGTCTTGCGCTCGCCCTTCTCCAGGACTCGGGCGCGCAATTCCATCTCCCCGTCGATGGGCACGGGTTTGAGATAGTCGACCTTGAGGGAGCCGGTCACAAATGCGAACGGCGGCGGCCCGACGTCCAGCGCGTGGCCCGTTTCGTGGCAATAGTGGGCGAGCGCGGTCCAGATGCAGTGGCAATCGATCACCGAGGCGATGGTGCCGCCGTATACGTATCCGGGATGTCCGATGTGATACGGCTCGGGCTTCCAGATACATAGCATATCGTCGCCTTCCCATCGGCTCTTGATCTGCAGGCCGTGCGCGTTGAGCGCACCGCAGCCGAAGCAGTGAACCTTGAAAACATCCTGTAATGGTCGATCCATGTGTGCATCCCTCCCGATGGGCCAGAAACCCCGTTCAAAGCGGTACGGCGCCAAGGTACCGCGAGCGCGGCTAGCGAATCAGTCGGGAAACTACGGCAGGCGCCGCCTTTGATTACGGTAGTCGCTACCGTAGCCGGGCGGCTTAGCTGGGCAGCTTGAGTTCGGTGGCGCGCCGCACAGCCTCGGCGCGCGTGCGGCATTTCAATGCAAGCAGTGCGTTCGCGACATGCATTTCGACTGTGCGCGGACTCAGGGAAAGTTTGCGCGCGATCTGCTTGTCGGTCTGTCCCAGTCCGACTTCGCGCAGAATTTAGATTTGCCGCGGCGTCAGCGGCGATTTACTCGTTGCGCCCGCGTTCGCGTCACGCGAGTCGGATGCCGCGCGCGACGCAGGCAGGAAAGCGCGAAGCTCGGAAAGAAACACGGGCCATGCGGCCTCGGTCTCGAACGGCAGGTGATTCTTGCTCGGAAGCGGAACGAAACGCGCGTTGGGAATCAGCGATGCGAGGAGCCGCCCCTCGTCGAACGGGAAACACGGATCCTCTTTCGCGTGAAACACCAGCGTCGGGCATTGAACCTTCGGCGCCGCTTCGCGCACGTCGATCTCGAAGACTTCCTTCATGAAGCGAACGGCGTTCGCGCCCGAGATCGTCAGCCGCTGAGCTTCGTCGACCGCGCGCTGCTGTTCTGCCGTCGCGTCGTGAAGCAGCTGGGAAATGAAGACCTGCCGGAACGAGGAACTGTCGGCGCCCCATCCCAACTCCGCAGCCTTGAGCATGGCTTGCGCCGCTTCGACGATCTTTGGAGGCGGATTGCGTTTCAACAGTCCACGCGCGCAGGCACCATAGAGTACGAGGTGACTGACCTTGTCCGGGTGGCGTGCGGCATAGTTGATGGCGATTGCCGCACCCTGAGACATGCCAAACAGCGGAAAACGGTCGATGTCGAGGGTCGAGACCACTGCTTCCAGATCCTCGAGCCAAGCCTCCATGGAAATGCGCTCGACGTCCCGCTCGGACATACCACAGCCGCGGGAGTCGTAGCGGATGAGGGTATTGTCGCGACTCAACTCGGACACCCAGTGGCGCGAAAATAGGTTGTACGGCTCCTTCTCGACGTGGGTTAGCCAAGTGGCCGCTTTGACTAAAGGCGGGCCTTCGCTGACCGTCGCGACGGCAAGACGTGTACCGTCCGCGCTGGTGCAAAAACGGATCTGCTGCCGTTGGTCTCGGCTCATCGTCGCAATTCTAAACAATTTGCCCGGAACGCGTAATTCAAGAGGTCTTGGCACAATTAGACGGGATACCTTATGCGAGCGGCGCAGCCCATTCGCAGACGCGCCGCGCGTAGTTAGGTACCTGACCGGGGCTCCAACGCTCAATTAGCGGATGTCCGGTATTAGCCAGGTAGCGGCCAGCCGGCTCGGCTCTGATGTGCCAACTCCAATGGCTGCTGCTGGCCGGTTCCTGCCTTTGATGGAACAAGACTTTCGACCAAATCGGGCGCTGTATGTGAGATCAAGTCGCGACCACGGCATCTTATCTTTCACCTTTCACCTGCTTTATCCCAGCGCTTCCGGATTGAGTACGCGTGTCGGCGTGCCGTCGAGGAAAGCCAGCACGTTCTCGATCGACTCCCGGTAGAACTGCGCGTAGACCTCGCGCGCGCAATAGCCGAGGTGAGGCGTCAGCACGGTGTTCGGCAGACTGCGCAGCGGATGGTCCGTCGGCAACGGTTCCTGTGCGAACACATCCAGTCCCGCGATCAGTTTTCCGGTTTTCAGTCTTTCCACCAGCGCGGCTTCGTCGACCAACGGCCCGCGCGAAGTGTTGACGAGGATCGCGCCGGGTTTCATTTGGGCGAGGTCCTGCGCGCCGAGGATGCCGCGCGTGCGATCGGACAGCACCAGGTGCAGCGAGATCGCATCGGATTGCGTGAGCAGGGTCGCCTTGTCCACCAGCCGCGCGCCGGCCGCCTTGGCCTTCTCCTCCGTCAGGTTCGCGCTCCACGCCACTACCTGCATGCCGAGCGCCGCGCCGTAGCGCGCCATCCTTGCGCCGATCTTGCCCAGTCCGATGATGCCGAGCGTCTTGCCGTCGAGCACGTCGCCGGCCGGCACGCCGCCCTGGAACCCGCCAGTGCGTATCGAGGCATCGCCGCGGCTGATGAATCGAGCGGCGGACAGCAGAAGTCCCAGCGCGATCTCGGCGGTGGCGGCGCCGGATTTCTCGCCACCGGTATGGCACACGGGAATGCCGCGCGCATTGAGCGTGTCGAAGTCCATGGTCCAGGTACGTCCGCCGGTCAGGGCGATCATGCGCAGCTTCGGCAATCGATCGAGCAGCTCCTTCGAAAATTTCGTGCGCTCGCGCATCGCGATGATGATGTCGAACTCGCTGAGCGCCCTTGCGAGCTTGTCCGGTCCGGCGAAAGGGTCTTCGAAGAAAACGACGTCGGCCCGCTGCTGCAGTTTCGACCAGTCGGCGCTCTGTTTTGCCACGCCCTGCCAATCGTCGAGAACCGCGATGCGCATTCTGTCGTTCTGCATGGTCTCAGGCCTCGGGAAAGTCTGCGCCGACGGTAACGGTTTCCCATTGTCGCAGGCTGTCTGAAAATTTGTCGAGCTTGTCGCGCACGCGCTTCAGCCCGTCCTTGCCGAGCACGAGGTTCAGCGGCGGCGTCGGGGATTCGACGATGCGGATGATCGCTTGCGCGGCGCGCGCCGGATCGCCGGCCTGCCTGCCGCTGTAGCCGCTGATCTGTGCGCGGCGAGCGCCCGACGTTTTTGCGTAGGCGTCGTTCGGATTGCGCACTTGCTTCAGCGAGCGGCCGGCCCAGTCGGTGCGGAACGGGCCCGGTTCGACCACGGTGACGCGGATGCCGAGCGGCTCGACCTCCTTCGCCAGCGCCTCGGACAGGCCCTCCACGGCGAACTTGGTCGCGTTGTAGTAACCCGCGCTGGGATTGCCGAGCAGGCCGCCGACCGACGAGATGTTGATGACGTGGCCGTGCGCGCGTGCGCGCATGCCGGGCAACACGCGGCGGATCAGCGCGGCGAGGCCGAAGAAATTGGTTTCGAACATCGCGCGGATTTCCTGCTCTTCGCCTTCCTCGACCGCGGCGAGATAACCGTAGCCCGCGTTGTTCACCAGCACGTCGATGCGGCCGAAAGTTTTCTCCGCGGCGGAAATGGCCCGATCGATCTGGCTGTAGTCGACGACGTCGAGCTGCAGGGCAAGCGAAATCTTCGGATACCGGGTGACGATGTCCTGGATCTGCGCGGGATTGCGTGCGGTAACGACGGCGCGTTGACCTTGCTTCAGCACGGCTTGCGCCAGCTCGCGGCCCAGGCCGGTCGAACAACCGGTGATGAACCAGACGGGGGAAGATTCGCTGTTTGCGGGCATGGGGCACTCCTCTGAGCCGGGAACCGGCATGTTGCCACGTGTGAGGGGCGAGGGGCGAGGGGCGAGGGACGAGGGGAGAGGGGCGAGGGACGAGCAAAGAGCAGCGCGACGCGCTGTAAAGAATTCAGGACTCGGAAAGCATCGTCGGTATGCTTTTGCCACTGGTCGAAAACCAGTTCACTCGCCCCTCGTTCCTCACCCCTCGTCCCTCGCCCCTCATTCCGAGTCCTCGTCTTTACTCCGCCCACCCTCCCGGGTACCCTCTTTTGCATGCACCTTCTTTCGCTTGTGCGGTTCGCTTTCCCGGTTCTGGCGGCATTCGCCGGACAGGCGATTGCAGACGATGCCGCGAACGAAGGCCGGGTCTACAGCGATGCGCAGGCAGTACGGGGCGAAGAGTTGTATCAGCAAAATTGTTCGCTCTGTCACGGCGCGCGGCTGCAGGGCAATCCGGCGGCGCCGCTCACCGGCGAAGCCTTTCGGGGGCGCTGGGAAGACGGCAAGCACACGCTCGACGATCTGTACTACATTATCCGCAGCCTGATGCCGAACAATGCGCCGGGCTCGCTGAGCAAGGCGCAGTATGCCGATGTGGTCGCGTACATTCTCAAGATCAACAACTATCCGGCAGGTGAAGCGGAACTGGTTCCAAAGCCGGCTGCAATGAAGGCGGTGACCCTGCAGCCGCACTGAAGATCCCCCCTCTCCCCAGCCCTCTCCCCCCGGAAAGGGTGGAGAGGGAGTATAGAATCCTGGGGCCTAAAGAAGAAAAGAACTAACGGGAGGGAATTATGAACAGATTTGCCGTAGCGCTGCTTTCATTGGCGTTAGCCAGTTTTGTGTATGCGGCCGGGCCGACGCAGGAAGAACTCAACCAGGCGGGCAGCAGCACGGAATGGTTGCTGCCCAATCACGACTACGCCGGCGTGCGCTATGTGAACCTGGACCAGATCACGCCGGACAACGCCGCTTCGCTGCGGCCGGTGTGCGCGTTCCAGGGCGCCGACCTGAATCGCGCGCTGAACAATCCGATCGTGTACGGCGGCGTGATGTACGTCACCACGCTGTATTCGACGTTCGCGCTCGACCCGGCGACCTGCAAAGCGAAGTGGCGGCACGATTGGAAACCGAAAGGCAAGGAGGCGAACGGGTCGATCAAGAACCGCGGCGTTGCCATCAAGGACGGCAAGCTCGTGCGTGGCGCACAGGATGGCTGGATGTTCGCACTCGACGCGGAGACCGGCAAGTTGCTGTGGGAGGTAAAGGCGGCCAACGCCGAAAAGTACGAAGCGCTGTCCATCAACCCATTGCTGTTCGAAAATCTCGTGATCATCGGCCCGTCGGGTTCGGAGTTCGGCGTCAAGGGCTGGATCGGCGCCTTCAGGCTCGAGGACGGTGCGCCGGTGTGGAAATTCAACACCATCCCCGACGACGGCGAGCCCGGCGCGGAAACCTGGGGCGATGCCGACTCGCGACTCAAGGGCGGCGGCGGAATCTGGACCACACCTGCGCTCGATGTCGCCAACGGACATCTCTATGTCGCGGTCGGCAATCCCGCGCCGGACATGTTCGCCAACCTGCGGCCCGGCACCAATCTCTATACCAATTCGATCGTGGTGCTCGATGTGCGCACCGGTGCGCTGCTGTGGCACAAGCAGGCGGTGCCGCACGATACGCATGATTGGGACATGCCGGTCACGGCGCCTTTGTTCACCGCTTCGATCGGCGGTGCGCGGCACGACGTGGTCACGATGGCGGCGAAGGACGGCTTGATGCGGCTGGTCGACCGCCACAGCCGCGAGGAATTTTATTCCGTCGCCGTGGCCACGCGCACCAATGCCGAACTCGAACCCACCGAGGAAGGCGTCTATACCTGTCCCGGCATGGTCGGTGGGGTGGAGTGGAGCAATCCCGCCTACAGCCCGAAGCTGGACATGATGGTCGTGCCGGCGGTGGACTGGTGCGGCGTATTCAAGAAGGAAGACGAAGCGCGCTTCGTGGCCGGCCAGCAGTTTCTGGGCGGCTCCTTCACCTGGGATCCGGTGGAAAAATCCGGCGGCTGGCTGACCGCCGTCAAGGCGACCACCGGCGAAGCGCTGTGGCGCTATCACTCGAGCCGTCCGATGCTCGCCTCCGTGACGGCGACTTCCGGCGACATGCTGTTCACCGGCGAACTGACCGGGAATTTTCTCGCCATGGATGCGCGCAACGGCAACGTCGTCTACAAATATAACGGTGGCGGCGCGATCGTCGGCGGCGTGATCAGCTATGCGGTCGACGGCAAGCAATATGTCGCCGTCGTTTCCGGAATGGCGGCGGGATTCTGGCTCGGACCGCCGGGGTCGATGACGGTGACGGTGTTCGCTTTGCCGTAAGGTGAACGGTGAGGAGTGAACAGTGAAACGGGAAAGCGAAGGCATGGACTGGCTGGTCGTATTTACCCGGTCGTTCAGCCTTTTGCCCTTACCTTTCACCTCTGATCTTTTCGCTGGCGCGACATGAGACTCCGTTTCTTCGCGACGATACTGCTGCTCCTGTTTTGCGGCCCGGCGCTCGCCGACTACCCCGACAAGCCGATCCGCTTCATCGTGCCATCCGCTCCCGGCGGTTCGCCGGACGTGCTGATGCGCATCCTCACCGCTGAATTGTCGAAGCGCCTCGGCGTGCAGTTCGTGATCATCAACAAGCCGGGCGCGAATGCCGTAATCGGCACCATGGAGATCGTAGCCGCGCCGCCGGACGGCTACACGCTCGGTTACGGCAACATCGTGTCGCTCGCGATCGTTCACGGTCTGATGACGGACGTGCCCTATCGCATCGAAGACCTGACCTTGATTTCCAACTGTCTGCGCGTCGCCAATCTGCTTGCAGTGAACAACAATGTGCCGGTGCGCAGCGTCCGGGAGCTGATCGACTACGCGCGCAGGAATCCGGACAAGCTGGTCATGGGCTCTGCCGGCAACGGCACGACCGGACATCTTGGCGGGGAGTTGTTCAAGGCAATGACCGGAGTGTCGATGCTGCACGTTCCCTATCGCGGCAGCCCGCAGGCGATAGGCGACCTGATCGCCGGCGAAGTGCAGGTGATGTTCGACAACCTGACGTCGCTCTCGGTATACGCAAAGTCCGGAAGGGTGCGGGCACTCGCGGTATCGGGCCCGCATCGCTCCCCGCTGTTCCCGGACCTGCCGACCATTTCCGAAGCGGGCGTGCCGGGGTACGAGACCGTGGCGTGGGGTGGAGTCATCGGCCCCGCGAAACTTCCCCCGGAAATTGTCGCGAAGCTCAATCGCGAGATAGTCGCCGCCTTGCATTCGCCGGCGGTGAGCAAGCGTTTCGCCGAACTCGATACCGATATCGACGGTAGCACGCCCGAACAGTTTCTGGCCATTGCCAGGCGCGAGCGGCCGCGCTGGGCGGAAATCATCAAGCGCGCCGGTGCAAAGATCGACTGACCCCCATCTCCCCGGCGCTGAGTTTCACACGCCGGCAAGCGAGGCGGCCATGCGGCCCACCACCCAAATGGTGCCGATGCCGGCGGCAATCAGCAGCGCTTGCTGCGCTGTGGCCAGCAGCCCGCGTCGGCGGTGCAGCCCGGGTATTAGGTCGGCTATCGAGACGTAGAGCATGCTCGCCGCGGCAATGCCAAGAAGTGGCGGAATGAACTGTTGCATTGTCTGCAGCGCGTAATAGGCGAAGACCCCGCCGACCACCATGGCGCCGCTGGCAAGAAGGTTGAAGCCGAGTGCCTGGCGTTTGCTGTAGCCCGAGTGAAGCAGCACCAGAAAATCGCCGACTTCCTGCGGCACCTCGTGGGTGATGATCGCCAGCGCAGTAATAATCCCCAGTTCAAAGCTCACGAGAAATGCGCCGGCGATAATCACTCCATCCACGCAGTTGTGGAAGGTATCGCCGATGATCACCATCGTGGCGATGCGGCCGTGATCGTTTTGACCGTTCCGGCGGGTGTGTACTTCGCACTGCTCTTCATGGCAGTGCCGCCAAAGCACCAATTTCTCAAGCACGAAGAAAAGCAGAATACCGATCAGCACGGTTACGGTAACGTGCTTCGTGCTCGGAGCGATTTCGAAAGCATGGGGCAGGATCTCGAGGAACGCCGCGCCAAGCAGTGTGCCGATGGCGTAGCTGACCAGCATCGGCAGTTGCCCCGGCCCCGCACGCAGCGCGAGGATGGCGGCGGCAATCACGCTCAGAACGCCACCAAGCAGCGTCGAGGCAACAATCCAGGCAAGGATTGGCATGGCGCGGGTTGTCGGAAAAAGGGCTATTGATCCACTGTAGCAGACATGATCGACCATGCTGTCTCCGGGTTTTCGCCGCAGCGCAACACCCACGCCATCGAGCACCACTTGTCAAGTCCATACAACGGCCGCAGACTGCGCCGATCAAACTCAAGTGTAGACGTCGTAGTGTCTTCTGCGTGATGGCCGGGGGAGGTCATGGCGGGAGTCGATGGCAGTGGCAAGCAGTCGACCACACGACGGCGAATGCGTATTGCCGTCGCGCTGGGAATCGCCGGCATCGTCGCCGCAATGGCGAAGCTATGCTGCTTTACGGTTGAAACCGGGGAATACGCGCTCGTCACCGAGTTCGGCAAGCCGGTGCAGGTCATCACTGCGCCCGGCCTTGGCTTCAAGTACCCGTATCAAAGCGTCCGAACCTTTGACAGCCGGCTATTCGCCTATACCCCGGCGTCCACGGAGTTCCTGACGCTCGAAAAAACGCCAGTCGTCGCTGCAAGCACAGTCCTCTGGCGTGTCAGCGACCCCAAGAAGTTTTTCCAAACCGTCTTCGACCGCGCGGGAGCGGAGTCGCGACTCGGCGACATCCTGTTTGCGGAACTTGGCGCGGCAATCGGGCGAAGTCCTCTCGTTGCCTTTGTTTCAATCGAGCCCAAAACCTTTCGGGCGGAAGCGATACTTGCCGAGGTGAGCGGCAAGTGCCGTGAGATTGCGCTGAGAGACTACGGTATCGAAGTAATCGACGTTCTGCTGAAAAGTTTTGACTTCCCGAAGCAGAACAGGCCGCCTCTTTACTCGCGCATGAAATCCGAACGCGGGCGTCTCAGCATGAAATTCCGCTCGGAAGGAGAAGAAGAAGGGCTCAAGATCCGGGCGGCGGCGGACCAGGAGAAAAGCCGCATTCTTTCCGAAGCGCTGAAGCTTGCCCAGCAGCACCGCGGGGAGGGCGAAGGCAGGGCGGCGCGAATCTACGCGGAGTCGCTCTCCAAAGGGCCGGAATTCTATGAATTCGTGCGCACCATGCAGGCTTCGCGCAACCTCATACCCAAGGGAACGACCCTGATGCTGCCGGCGGACTCGGAGCTGTTTGGCCTTCTTCAGGACAGCAGCCACTATGACCGCGGCGGCGCAAACAGGAAGGCCGGTGCCAAACCCAGAAAGGAGGGGACGATGAAATGACACAACGCAATCACGGTGTCCTCACTGAATGACTCAGCAACACTAACCATAATCGGGAGGTCGTCATGTTTTCAAAGTACAGCAGGTTGGCATCATCGAGTTCGTGGTTGCTCGCTGCCGCATCCATTGTTGCTTTGTGCGGACCGGCCGCCGCAGCCGAGTTCAAGTACGATCCCGGAGATAACGTTCAGTTTACCTATTGTCATTCGCATCCACCGGTACTGCGGATCAAGCCTGGCGACAGCGTAGTGACGAGCACCCGGGACGCGTCCAACGACGTGTACACAACGGGTGACAAGACGCTCTTTCCGAAGCTCGATCTAAGCAAGGTCAACCCTCAGACCGGACCGTTCTTCATCGAGGGCGCGGAGCCTGGAGATACGCTGGTCGTTCACCTCGACAAGATCGACTTCAACAGGGACTGGGGCTGGGGCGGATCGATTCCCTACTTCGGCGCCCTGGCGCCTGAGTACAAAACCATGATGATCACGGCACCGGTGCCGGACCACTTGTTCATCTGGCGCATCGACAGGAGCCGTCGCGTCGGCATCCTCGACCTGCCCAACAGCAAGATCGGGCGCGTCGAGGTTCCATTGCGGCCCTTCTTTGGCACGATTGGAACCGCGCCCGGCGGCAAGGAATGCATCAGTTCGCTGGTACCCGGTCAGCACGGCGCCAACATGGATTTCAACGAGGTGATTGAAGGCGTCACCATGTACTTCCCGGTAAACGAGAGAGGCGCGCTGTTCATGCTCGGCGACGGCCACGCGGCGCAAGGTGATGGAGAGATCGACGGCGCCGCCATCGAGACCTCGTTCAACGTGCGATTCACGGTGAACCTGATCAAGGGCAAGCGGATTGGCTGGCCGCGATTGATAAACGACAAAGTTGTCATGTCGATCGGCAGCACGCGGCCTCTGATGGATGCTTTACGTCTTGCTTGCTCCGACCTCATCAACTGGATGGTAGAGGACTACGGCTACGACAAGTTCGAAGCGCTGCAGTTGCTGGGTCAGACCGCGCAACTCAAGATTGCCAACGTAGTGGATCCACAGTATTCCGTGGCGTGCATCCTGGACAAGAAGTATCTGCCGAAGTGAGACAAGCATCAGCGTAATTATCTTGCCGGCTGGTGACCGCGACTCAGTGCGGTCACCGGCCGGCAAGTCGCTGAGAACTCTTGATGACTGAATTCCTCTTACAGGTGCTGTGGCAGACCTGGAACATCTTCAAGCAGGCTTCTGTTTTCCTGCTCTTCGGCTTTCTCATCGCCGGGGTGCTTGCCGTGGTCGTTCCCGAAAAAACTCTGGCCAGGCTGTTCAGGGCCGGCAAGCTGAAGTCGGTGCTATGGGCGTCGACCATCGGCGCGCCGTTGCCCTTGTGTTCGTGCGGCGTCGTGCCGGCCGCTTTGGGTCTGCGCCGGCAGGGTGCGAACCCGGGCGCGACCGTGGCATTCCTGATCGCCACACCGGAAACCGGGGCCGACTCCATCGGCCTCACCTACGCGCTGATGGATCCGATCACCACCGTGGCCCGCCCGGTTGCCGCGGTGTTCACCGCCATCACCGCCGGTGTTTGCACCAACCTGTTCGGCACGCCGAAGACTCCGAAGCATCACGAGACCCAGGTGCCACCCTCCCCGGGCGAGACGCAATCGCAGGCAGCGCATTTCCATGATCTGAACTCCGGCGATCTTCACGAGCACCATCACGTTGGCGATCCCCCCTCGGGACCGCAGACAGGACAGGGCCTCATCGCCGAAGGCGGGGCGGGGGTGTGGCACGCCGTGAGGCGAATTCATCAATACGCGTTTCGTCAGTTGCTGGACGACACCGGTTACTGGATCGTGCTGGGGATAATTCTCTCCGCTGTCGTGGCGGCCGCGTTGCCGCCCGCTTTCTTCGAGCGTTACCTCGACAACGAGCTGGCTTCCATGCTGGTGATGCTGCTCATCGGCATCCCGATCTATGTTTGCGCCTCCGAAGCGACCCCATTGGCCGCCGCGCTGGTGATGAAAGGCCTGAATCCCGGCGCGGCACTGGTGTTTCTGCTGGCGGGACCCGCCACCAACATCGGCAGCATGGTGCTGCTGCTGAAGTTTCTCGGTGCCAGGGTCATGACGATCTATCTCGGATCGATTGCCATCGTCGCCCTGCTTGCAGGCTTTGCGCTCAACTGGATATACCGCGCCTGGGGAATCGATCCGCGCGCAACTTTCGGTACCACCACCGCCTTTCTTCCCGAGTCCGTCAAGGTCGGAGCTGCGTTGCTGCTGATCGTTCTGCTCGTGCTGAGCATGCGGCGCACCCCCGTGCCCGCGGAATGGATCTGGCTGAGGGACCGCTTTGCCGCTCTGTCCGGATTGCGGCTGACCACCGCCGGGCTGACGCGCGCGGCCGCCGCGATCGCTGCAGTCCTGTATGTCGGCAGCGGTCTGTTCACGGTTCAGCCAGGCGAAGTCGGCGTGCAAATGCGATTCGGCAGGATCATCGAATCCGATCTCGAACCGGGGCTGCATTACCGGTTGCCGTGGCCGTTCGAGGCGCAACGGATCATCGCGAAGGATTCGGTGCAGCGTATCGAATTCGGCTTTGCGGGCAAGAAGACCCAAATGGCGGCGCAACCCATCGGTCGCCCGCGCACGGCCGCAGGCTGGACCCCGACGCCGGACATCACCACCGCAACGGGGTCGTGGTTCCAGAAGGAGGCGGACCCGGAGGAGCCCTATCTTCTGACCGGCGACGGGAACCTGATCGACTTGCGCTGGGCCGTTCAGTTCCGGATCAAGGACGCCGTCGCCTACACGTTCAACGTCGCCGAGTCCGACAGGCTGGTGCGCGGCGCGAGCCTGGCGGCGCTGCGAGGCGTCGTCGCGCGCAGCGGCATCGATGCGATCTACACCTCTGAACGAAGCGGCGTGGAGAGCCAAGTCGAAGAAACGCTGCAGCGCGTCCTGGACGACACCCGAAGCGGCGTCGAAATCCTGTCTTTCCAACTTCTGTATGTCCATCCGCCTGGCGAGGTCCACGACGCCTTCCGCGACGTCGCCAGTTCGCAGGAAGACAAGCTGCGTACCATCAACCGGGCCAATATCTTCGCGGTCGAGACCGTGAATCAGGCGAAGGCGGAGGCGGCTGCAATGATCGAGCAGGCGCTGGCTTTGAAGGACCAGCAAATATTGCACGCGCAGGGAGATGCGGCGGGTTTCGGGCAGAAGCTCCGCGCATACCAGCGCGCGCCCGGGCTCACCAGGTTCCGTCTGCAGGTCGAGAGCATCGAAGAAACCCTGCCGGGCCTGCAGAAATTCGTCATGCCGGGCGCAGGCGACGTCAAGGACCTGGACATGTGGCTATTGCAGCCGCCCGGCATGAGCCGGAGCAAGTAAATGGAACACGCGACCAACCCAATGACTCCCGCACAGGCCGCCGCGCGGGCGCGCATGGCCGTGACGCTGGTCGCGATTGCGCTACTGGTGTGGGCGCTGGTCACCTGCTTCTTCACCGTCGATGTCACTGAATTCGGCCTGGTGACCAGATTCGGCAAGGTGGTACGAGTGATGCACGAGCCCGGCCTTCACATCAAGGCCCCGTTCGACACTGTCGTGAGTCTGGACAGGCGCCTGACCTTTTCGCGTCCCGGCCAGGCCGAATATCTCACCGTGGACAAGAAGAATATCGTCGTCGAAAGCCTGGTGACCTGGCGCGTCGCCGATCCGGAGCGCTACCTGGTGACGCTGGCTACGCGATCTGCGGCCGATCTGCGGCTCGCCGACATCATGCTCGGCGAAGTCGGGTCCGTGCTCGGCACCCATCCGGCGGCGTCGCTGATCGCACCGGACGGGAATACCCAGCGCTTCCGTGACATTGTCGGAGAAATCCGGGAGCGGGTCGCGGCCTTCGCGCGGACCGCCTACGGTATCGATGTGATCGACGTGGAGCTGTTGCGGCTGAGCCTTCCCGAGCAGAACCGCATTCCTGTTTTCGAACGCATGAAAGCGGAGCGAGGCAAGATGGCCAAGGAGTACCGCACCGCCGGAGAGCTGCAAGGCAGAAAGATCATCGCACAGGCCGACCGGGAAAAAACTCACATCGAGGCGGAGGCCTATTCCCAGGCGCAACGCGTCAAGGCCGAGGGCGACGCGGAAGCCACACGCATCTATTCCGCGGCGTTCAGCAGAAATCCCGCGTTCTACAAGTTTCTGCGCACCCTGCAGGCGTACGAGAAATTCATGGACGAGAACACGACGCTGTTTCTTCCAGCCGATTCGGAAGTGCTGCGCGTACTCGGACCGCTGCCGCGTCAAGGAGCAGTCAGCCCTTCGCATCATTACGCGACATCGAAGCCGCATGACCCCGCGCAGACCGGGACGGAGACGGAATCCCTGCCGCTCGCGCGTCGATCTCCCGGGTCGGACCGGAGGTCGCAATGAGCGATCGTGGTCGGGAGGCCATGCGCAACGAGGCGGGATCGCCGGGGGATACGTCGGCGATGCCTAAGCGGCGTTACTGGATCGGCGTGCTCGGGTTCGTCCTGCCTGTGGCCTACTTCGCCTCCGGATTCTACGTGGTGAATGCGGACGAGCACGCGGTGGTGCGCCGGTTCGGAGCCATCGAGGCGCGCGTAGGACCGGGAATGCATTACCGGATGCCTTGGCCGGTGGATCGGGTCGACGTTCTCAAGACGACCAGTGTCATGAAGATCGGAGTCGGCTTCAACTTGCGCGACAATGACTCGGAGTCGCTCAAAGGCGTCGAGCTCCTGACGGGCGACACCAACATCCTCAATGTTGCCCTGGTGGTCCAATACGTCATCCGCAACCCCGCCGATTATCTGTTCCAGGTCGACGGACCGCAGACGCTGGTCGGAACGCTCGCCGAAAGCGTTCTGACGGAAACGGTGGTGGGCATGCCGATCGACGAAGTGTTGACCACCGGCCGGCTCGCCATCCAGGGGCGGGTCAAGCTGAAGACCCAGGAGGCGCTGGATCGCTACCAGAGCGGCGTCCAGATCTCCTCGGTGAACATCATGAACATCACGCTGGATCCATCCGTTGCGCAGGCATTTCAGGATGTCGCCGACGCCATGGCAGACCGCGAGAAAACGCAAAACGAGGCGCGCGCTTATGCGAATGACCAGATTCCGAGAACACGGGGCGAAGCCAGCCGGACCGTGGGCGACGCGCAGAACTACAGGCAGCAGCGCATCGCCGAAGCCATCGGCAATGCCACCCGCTTCCAGGCGCTGCTGCAGGAGTATCAAAAGGCACCAGACGTGACGCGCTCACGGATCTATCTGGATTCCATGGAGAAGATCCTTCCGAAGGTGAAGCTTTACGTCATCGATTCTCAGGGCGGTCGTGTTCCGATCAATCTTCGAGTGACGGCTCCGGGAAACGAGAAATAGGTTTCGGGCGCGGCAGCCTGCGACAAATTTAAGGCGATGCCACCACGCCGACTTTCTCTGTATCCTTTGTGTACCCCTCAAGGGGGTATTGTGAAGAATCCTCTGTGGCTGAAGAATTTATTGGGTAAATAGATGGACGAGCGATTCGATCTGCTGATCAGGAATGCAACCATCATCGACGGCAGCGGGGCTGCGCGCTTCGATGGCGACATCGGCGTGCGCGGCGACCGCATCGCCAAAATTGGCCGGCTCGATCGGGACAATGCCGACGTCGAAGTGGATGCGTCCGGAAAAGTCGCGGCGCCGGGTTTCATCGACGCGCACACGCATGACGACCGGCTGATGTTGTCCGCCGGCGAGATGGCGCCGAAGGTGAGCCAGGGCGTGACCACGGTGGTGGCGGGCAACTGCGGAATCTCGTTGTCGCCCATGCCGGGCGGCATGAAGGGCGTCGTACCGTCGCCGCTCGACCTGCTCGACAACGAAGGCAAGTGGTTCCGCTTTCCGACCTTCCGCGCTTATGTCGAGGAACTTGGCGCCCACCCGGCGGCGGCCAATTGTGCGCTGCTCGTAGGCCACATGACGCTGCGCGTGGCGACGATGGACAACCTGGACCGGCCCGCCACCGCCGCGGAGATCGGGCGCATGCGCGAGCTGGTGCGCGAAGCCTTGTCGGCGGGCGCGATCGGTTTCTCGACGGGCCTCTACTACGAATTGTCGAATGCGGCGCCGACCGAGGAAGTGATGGAGATTGCCCGGCCTCTGAAGGAATTCAACGGCATCTATTGCACGCACATGCGCGACGAGGCCGAGCGGGTCATGGAGTCGCTCGATGAAAGCTTTCGCGTCGGACGCGAGCTGGATGTGCCGGTGGTGATCTCGCACCACAAAGTCGTGGGCACACGCAGTCATGGACGATCGAGGGAAACGCTGCGGCGAATCGGCGATGCGATGCGCACCCAGCCGGTGTGCCTGGACTGTTATCCGTACATGGCGTCTTCGACGATGCTGAGTTATGCGCGAACGCGGATCTGCTCGCGCGTGATCGTCAGCTCCTCGCGACCCTGGCCGCAGTTCGCGGGCATGGATCTCGACGACGTGGTGAGGAAAATGGGCCTGCCGGTCGAAGAAGCGATCGCCAAGCTGCAGCCGGCGTCGGCGATTTACTTCTCGATGGACGAGGCCGACGTGCAGCGCATTCTTTCCTTCGAGCACACCATGATCGGTTCCGACGGGTTGCCGCACGACATCGCGCCGCATCCGCGGTTGTGGGGATGTTTCCCGCGGGTGCTCGGCCACTACAGTCGCGACCTCAAGCTTTTTCCCCTCGAAACCGCCGTGCGCAAGATGACCGGCCTGCCGGCGAAGACCTTCGGCCTGAAGGATCGAGGCGTGCTGAGGGAGGGGGCTTACGCGGACATCACCGTCTTCGATCCGAAGACCGTGGATGAAACCGCGACTTGGGCGAAGCCGATCCAGTCGGCGCGCGGCATCGACGCGACGATCGTCAACGGTGCAGTCGTTTGGCGCAACGGCAAGCCGACCGGCGGAAGGTCCGGGCGGGTGCTGGGCAGACAGTGAGAACGCGGGTTCGGGCAACGTTTGTTAGACGGCATTCATCACTCGATCTCGCTCACTGCTGGTGAGCACCCTTGGCGGTATGACAGGGGTTCCCCGACCCGGGGCAAAGAACGGTGTGCACTTGTAGCTGCCATCCAGGCGAGCGCGGATCAGTGAAATCAAGAACCGAAGAACTGCTGCGAGTGTGCTGATCGGCATTGACTTCGGCTTGCCCTTGGCGTGCTTTGTGTTTACCCGCATGCGGACGGGGCCGAAGGAACTCTCCAAGGTTATCGAAGGATCTTCCAAGCATGTGTGAACGAGGCCGACAAAGGAAACTTTGAAGTCACGCGGGGTGTTGGCAATTGGAGTGTTGCAGCAACTCGCATACCAACGCAGAAGTCCGTTCTCTGTGAGGGACATGCAGGCGAGGGCTTCGAAGCCCTCGGTGAAGGTGAGGTACTTGGGAAGGGTTGCGACAACGTCCGTTCCTCCCATCTCGTCCAGTATGTCGCCGGTCTTGTCCAGGAAGTGCGCATAGGCTTGACAGTCTTTGCAGTAGCACACGCCCCGGTTCACTTTCTTGGGGTGGCTGACGTAGCCCTTCAAAGTGCCACACTGGCACCGCAATGGATGGTTCATGTCTGGGGCCTACTTACAGTAACGCAGCGTGGCCGGGCCATGTCGTCTACGAAAAAGATGTGCGGCCGGACGCCGCAGGCGGACGGTCGGCACCAGCGAACGGTTAGAAGGCGGATTCACCTCAGTCGCCACCATCGCCATGACCGCCACCAACATCAATTGAATCGGCAGCGCTAGAGCCAGAATAATAGTGCCGATCTCCAAAGTCGCCAGGCCCTTCACCTTTTCGCATTTCATCGAGTAACTTACGCTCGCGCACTGCGTTTAGTACAAGGAGTAAGCCAACAGTGAGCGAGAGTGCCCCTATCCAGAACCACACAAGTCCGAGCCAGCGGTAACCCAACGTTCCGACCGTTACCCCGACTGCGAATAGCAGGATGCCAATAATGTCTTTGGCGCTCATCGATCGCGGCCTTCTAACGAATAGGATTTTATCTGTCGTGCGACAGCATGACAGATAAAATCGGGTTGGACTGAACCGCCGGGTTAAGGCGGTGACCTATGGGGATTGAAGCGGCTTCAGATGCCGTGCCACGGGTGCGCAGGACACGGCTAAGGT